>JAJDEL010000844.1 GCA_029259835.1 Planctomicrobium sp.
CGGCGAGAATGGTGTACTGGAAGCGTTTCGCAAGTTACAGGGCGAAGGAGTCGTCGAGCACATTGGACTGACTGCGATCGGTCAAGCTGAGTCACTTCGCGAGGTCGTAGATTCCGGACAGTTCGCAACGATTCAAGTCCCTTACAACATCATGAATCCCAGCGCTGGGGAATGCGTCACCGTGGATTTCGCAGAAGTTGACTACGGCAATGTGATTTCGGATTGCGCGCGGCAGAATATGGGAGTCTTTGCTATCCGTGTGTTTGCTGGCGGGGCACTTGCCGGCCAGCCTCCGAGTCAGCACACTTACAAAACAAAGTTTTTCCCACTGGACCTTTACCACCGCGATTTGCAAAGAGGCGAACAATTGCGTGGCCATCTCGGCTCGCAGGTGAACCTTAAGGAACACGCAGTACGCTTTGTGCTGAGTCATCCTCATATTTCAACCGCGATTATTGGTTTTGGCGATATGTCGCATGTCGATGACGCTCTGGCTTTCCTCGACGCAGGCCCTTTGCCTGCTGAAGTGATTCACAAATTGAATTCATCTAATTTCCGAACTGCCGATTCATCAAGGCCCGGATCATAACTATGGCACATACGACGACTCAGGACGATGAACTCTCAGGACCAGAACGCATCCTGATTGTCATTACTGCTTTCCTAGGTTGGTTTGGGGCGGGCCTGATTATGGTTCTCGTTCCTCTGGCAGGTCGGTCGGCGAACATTTCATTCTTCGGCCCCGGAAACGAAGCGGAAGTTGGCAACTGGTTTGCCCGGTATATCTGTGCGTTTTTACTAGGAGCGGCTGTTGGTGGATTGCTCTTCGGGTGGCTCGGTGATCGAATCGGTCGAGCCAAAGCAATGGGCTGGAGTATTATTTGCTACTCCGCTCTGACTGGTCTGACATACTTTGTTCAGAGTCCATCGCAACTTGTTGTTCTGCGTTTTTTGGCCTGCATGGGCATCGGTGGAATGTGGCCCAACGGTGTTGCTCTCGCATCAGAAGCCTGGGCAAATGTCTCGCGCCCGCTGCTGGCTGGATTGATCGGCACTTCCGCAAACCTGGGTTTCATGCTGTTAGCATTTGTCGCGATGTATCAACCGATTACTCCGGAAAGCTGGCGATGGGTCTTCCTTGTCGGTGCCGTTCCAGGCGTGCTGGGAATCGTCGTGTTGTTCACCGTGCCTGAATCTCCGCGATGGCTGGCAACTACGCGCGCACAAAGTATCGAGTCAACAAGTTCTCCGGTCGCCGAAGTTTTTCGTCCACCACTGCTGAAATACACAATGATCGGCATATGCCTGGGCATGATTCCGTTGCTGGGCAATTGGGGAGGCGCGAACTGGCTGGTCCCATGGGCGGGCCAGGTAGGCGGCGAGGAAGATCCGTTTCTGAAGGCGTGGACACAGTGGACCCGATCAGGAGGTGCTGCAATCGGTGCGCTCATGGGTGGTTGGTTGGCAAGTCGCTTTGGTCGAAGAAGAACCTACTTCCTGGTGAGTCTCGCATCGCTGATCTCCAGCATTTACGTCTTCTGGACGCTAACCCCCGGTGATCAAGGATTCCTCGCTGGAGCGTTTGTGTTGGGGTTCTTCGGAACAGTGTACTTTGGCTGGCTCCCACTTTATTTACCTGAGTTGTTCCCTACGCGGGTTCGGGCAACGGGATCCGGTGTCACGTTCAACTTCGGACGTATCGCAACAGCGATTGGAGTGCTTGGTGTCGGTCAGCTCATGATCGCATTTGACGGCGACTACGCCCGCGTTGGTCAAGTGACATGCATGGTTTACGTTCTGGGAATGATCATCATCTGCTTTGCGCCTGATACGTCAAAAATGCAACTGCAAGATTAAAAAACGAAATCAATCCTCCTTGTACTGCACGGAAATGCGAACGTTCACCCGGCGAGAATCTCATGAATAACTCGCGGCGTATTGCCTACTCCTGTCAGTCGTTCATTCAGGCCGTTTCGTTCGAAGAAGAGTTCTTCGTGATGCAAACCGAGTAGGTGCAGCAAGGTGGCGTGGAAGTCGGGAACACTCACGCGGTCTGCAATGGCGGCGAAACCGAATTCATCGGTCTGGCCGTACGTGAGACCTCTCTTCACACCGCCACCAGCCATCCACGTGACCATCGCATTCTTGTTGTGGTCGCGACCGGCCTTGCGTTCGTCTTTATCAGCGGGCAACTGGGCGATCGGGAGTCGCCCCATTTCGCCGCCCCAGACCACCAGCGTATTGTCGAGGAGTCCGCGCTGCGTCAAATCCTGGAGTAACGCCGCGACCGGTTGATCGGTACGTTTGCAGGCAGCCCGCAGGTCAGTCGCAATCGCTCCGTGGTTGTCCCAGATTTGACTATTGATGAAGAGTTGAACGAATCGAACACCTCGCTCGATCAACCGTCGTGCGATCAAGCAGCGGCGACCGTACGACTCGGTCTCCTTTTGATCGATACCGTACATTTGTAATGTGGCAGCCGTTTCCTGCGATAAATCCAGTGCATCAGTCGCCGCGATCTGCATGCGGGCTGCCAGTGCGTAAGTTGAGATTCGAGCGTTCAACTGTGGTCGATGCGGACGATCCTGTGCATGGACGCGATCCAGCTTTGCGATCAGATCGCGCTCGAACTGCGAAATAGAATCTGGCTGATCAAAGTCTGGCTTCAAATTCAACACGGGAGATCCGGTTGCACGAAAACGTGTCCCCTGATTCTGAGCAGGCAAAAAACCGGACTGCCAGTTGTCGATTCCGTTGACCGGTAACCCGAGCGGGTCGTCCAGCACGACATAGGCAGGCAAGTTCTGATTCTCGCTGCCTAGCCCGTACGTGACCCACGCCCCTAGCGATGGATGCCCGGTAAATTCACTGCCTGACTGGATTTTATAAACCGCAGGTTCATGCGTTAAGTTAGTCGTGTACATTGATCGGATCATGGCGATCCTGTCGACTTGTTTCGCCAGATGTGGCATGACATCCGAGACCCACATCCCACACTCGCCATGTTGGGAGAATTTGAAGGGACTGCGCATTAATGCCCCTGCCGCGTCTGGAAATTCCACTTCGCCGGCAATCTTGTCAAAGTGCTCTTCACCGTGGTGCTTGTCGAGCATCGGCTTGGGGTCGAAGAGGTCCATCTGACTCGGACCGCCATTCATGAAGAGATGAATCACGGAGTTCGCGTGTGGTTCGTGATGAGGTTGTTGCAGATTCGCATGCGGCGCGTTCGTTCCTGTCGCGTAGAGATCACGGCTCAATAGCCACGTCAATGCGGCTCCGTGCAATCCAGTCCCAACCTGCTGAAAAAAGCTGCGACGAGAAATCGGGTTGTTAAATTCGTTTAAGTTCACACGTTTTCCTTTCCACATACATCTTTCTGAGACGAGCAGTCAGTCGATATACAAAAATTCCGCCAGATTCACGATCGCGTGACAATAAGTAATCAACGCTTGGCGGGCTGGTGCGTTCTTCTCGTTGCTTTCATTCTTATCACTCCATTGATTCACAAATTGCTCAATGACGCCAACCGCGGCAGTGAGTTCGTTGATGGTTGGACGACGACCAAGTGCCCGAAGATAGATCTGTTTCACCTGTTCTGAACGGTCCTCGCCTGCTTCCTTCAGCACACGATCTGCAAAGTGTTCAGCCAACTGATGCACCATTTTGTTGTTCATCAAATGCAGCGCCTGAGGAGCGACAAGTGACTCGCTACGTTGAATACAGTTTGGTCCCATTTGAGGGTAGTCATAGGTTTCCAGCAGCGTTGGCATCTGAGTACGTCGTTGAAGAACGTAGATGCTGCGCCGCCAGCCCTTGTCTGATTGCTTCACTGTGACAAGTCCGTCTGCTCGAACATCGACAAGATCGGCAGGACCGTATGGTGTTTCGTCGAGTTGCCCCGTGACAAACAACAATGTGTCGCGCAAGACTTCTGCATCCATCCGCCGCAACCGGAATCGTGAGAGCAGAC
>JAJDEL010000845.1 GCA_029259835.1 Planctomicrobium sp.
ACTGGGGCAAACGTGGATTCGTGAAGATGAATCCCGAACCGGAAGAAGGGAAGGCCGCCTATCTCTTCACGGAACCACAAGGAGGGATTCCAGTCGTTGTTGCCTGGTTAGCACTCGGAGGTGTCTTCTTCACGCTGTTCATGCGGGGTTTCAATCTGTGGGGGTTCAGGCACGCTGTTGATATCGTTCGAGGCAAGTATGACAACCCGAATGAAACCGGAGAGGTCACCCACTTTCAGGCGCTCGCGTCGGCGCTTTCGGCGACGATCGGACTGGGCAATATCGCAGGAGTCACGATTGCGATGACTGTCGGTGGTCCAGGAGCGTTTTTCTGGATGCTGCTCTGTGGCTTGCTCGGCATGTGTACAAAGTTCGTTGAGTGTACGCTCGGTCAGAAATATCGTCACGTCAATCCAGATGGAACCGTCCTCGGCGGACCGATGAGATATCTCAAGGTCGGTCTGGCAGAAATGAAACTCGGCTTGCTTGGCAGCGTGCTTTCTGTCGTGTTTGCGATCATGTGCCTGCTGGCAAGTTTTGGTGGTGGGAACATGCTGCAAGCGAACCAGTCAGGAAGCGCCATGTTGCAGATGTTCCAGCGCGGCAGACTCGATGAGATCACCGACTTGAAAGCCGAAATCAAAACAGCCGCCGATGCCAAAAACCTGGAGCAGGTACAAACTCTCAAGAAGAAGCAAACCGAACTAAAAAGCGACGTTGCCAGTTTCGCCGGGACGTTCAAAATCATCTACGGTCTCGTTCTTGCCGGATTTGTTGGTGCCGTGATCATTGGTGGAATCAAACGAATTGGGGCGGCCGCGTCAAAAATCGTCCCGTCGATGTGCATCATGTATAGCCTTGCCTGTTTGTACATAATTTTCACACATGCCGCAGAAGTTCCGGCCCTTATCGGACAGGTTTTCAGCGAGGCTTTTTCCGGAGCCGCGATGGGTGGCGGCCTCATCGGTGTGTTGGTCGTTGGTGTTCAGCGTGCTGCATTCAGTAATGAAGCTGGTGCAGGAAGCGCCGCGATTGCCCACAGTGCAGCGAAAACTGAAGAGCCGGTCCGTGAAGGCTGCGTGGCACTTTTGGGACCGTTCATCGATACAATTGTCGTTTGCTCAATGACCGCCTTGGTAATTCTCATCACCGGAGCCTGGGACAACAGTTCATGGCTGATTGATCAGGGGCTCGAAGGTGCCGCCTTAACATCAAAAGCGTTCGAGCAGGAAATTAGCTGGTTCCCGATTTTACTGAGTATTGCTGTGACATTGTTCGCATACTCGACAATTATCTCGTGGAGCTATTACGGCGAAAAAGCCTGGGAAACTCTCTTCGGAGCCAGGACGACGTTTCTTTACAAAATTCTGGCGGTCATTTGTGTCTTCGTTGGGACAATCGTGAATCTTGGCAGTGTCCTCGATTTCTCGGACTTTATGATCCTCGGCATGGCGTTCCCGAACATTCTGGGAGTCGTCCTTCTCTCTCCGAAAGTTCGAAAAGATTTACTGGCCTATTGGAGTCGCTACAAAGCTGGCGAGTTTCAAACGTACAAATAATTGTTCAGGGTTGAGCGTTGATGGTTGAGGAAGTAAAAAAGAATTGAACCTTTTCAACCGCTTAATGAAGCTGCCCACTAACCAGGTGATGCGATGTCGATTTTAAAACACGAAACAGTTGTTGTTCCGGTGGACTTCTCTGAAGAATCACAGAACGCACTGCGCGGGGCTGTGGAACTGGCGGGAGATGCCGGCAAGGTTTATGTTGTTCATGTGCTTCCTCCTCTGGAAGCGATTTCACCAGCAGTCGTCTGGGGCGATCTTTCAGACGAAACACGCATCGAAGCCGTGAAAACGTACGCATCAAAATTTCTGAAAGACCAAGGTGCCGAATCAGCCAACATTGAAGTCCGCGTCGGCAGTCCTGGTTATGAAGTAACGGAGTATGCTCAAGAGATCAACGCGGACGTCATCGTGATTTCATCGCATGGGTATCACGGCATCAAGCGAATGCTCCTCGGATCGGTTGCCGAAGCGGTCATTCGACACGCACACTGTGCCGTTTACGTTCTGCGGAGACAGGATGCCGAGTGACTGCGTCGTTCTTCATCGATCTTATCTCCGGTAGCAAAAAAAGCCCGCTTGCGAATTTGTTGCGCGGCGGCCTCACGTTGGCGGAACCCTTCTACGGATGTGGATCGGGTTTGCGAAATATTCTGTTTGATCGTGGATTAAAACGAATTCACTCAGCCGCTGTGCCGGTAATTTCTGTTGGAAATATCACGACTGGTGGCACTGGAAAAACACCAACAGTGGCCTGGCTGGTGAAGCGGTTGCAAGAGAGCGGGGCAAAGCCAGGGATTCTCAGTCGGGGATACCAATCGCTCGATGGCGAAGCGAATGATGAGAAATTATTGCTCAATCAGCTTTGTCCAGGCGTTCCACACATTCAAAACCGTGATCGTATTGCTGGTGCCAAGACACTTCTTACGAACAATGATTGCGATGTCATTGTCCTCGACGACGGATTTCAGCATCGGCGATTGCATCGAGATTACGATCTCGTCTTGATCGATAATTTGAACCCGTGGGGATACAACCATCTTCTGCCGCGAGGATTACTTCGTGAATCTCTGCGGAATTTGAAACGTGCCAGTGCAATCCTTATCACACGTTGTGATCAGGTCAGTGAAGCTCGCCTTGAAGAAATTAAACAACAACTCAAGTCACACGCCGACTGCCCGGTCATCACAAGCAAATTTACCCCAACGCAGCTTGTGAATGCCAGCGGTGACCAAGCAAAGTTTGATGACCTCAATGGCAAACGGACTTGCTCGTTTGCTGGAATTGGAAATCCCGGTGGTTTCCGCCGTACGCTTGCCAGTATCGGCTTGGCGGTTTCCGACGAGCGTTTCAAAGTCTTCCCGGATCATCACCATTTCACTAAAAGTGAACTCCAGGACATCGAACAATGGGCAGCAGGGCAATACGCTGAAACTCTGATCGTGACAAGAAAAGACCTCGTCAAACTCAACACTGACCGCCTCGGTGCGATTCCTTTATGGGCCGTCGATATTGAATTAGCCATTGACGACAACAACCAGTCAGCGAAGTTGATCTCGGATTTAAATCAGAAGCCCGGCTTTTCAAAAAAGCCGGGCTTCTGAACACCGTTTTTTCGCACCACTCTGGTTGCGATTCCTTCGTAATCATTCCGATTTCACTGGAGGTTCTTCTTTTGCCTTGGGTTGATCAGGAGTCGCTTCCGCTTTTGGTGTTTCTTTTTCAGCCGATTTTGGCTCACTCTTCGGTGGATCAGCAGGAGCTTTGCTTTCTGGCTTCTTCACTTCAGGTGGAGTCGCTGGCTTTGCTTCTGGTTTTTTCGGGTCGACTGTTTCTTTAGTCCCGTCTTTCTTCGCTGCATCTGTTTTCTCGGTGGATTTCTTTTCGGCAGGAGTGTTTTCAGCAGGCTTCTTGGCATCTGCTGCCGCTTTTTCAGCAGCTTGTTTTTTCATGAGGGCTTCGATGATCGCATTTTGATCGCCTGGGTTGATTCCAGGTTTAGGGCCGTCATCGGCAGGTTCTTCTTTTTCTTTGACGAGATCGACTCGATTCAATTTCATTCGGTCGAAGACATCGGCAGAGATGACGTAGTACCAGTCGGCAAAACGGAGATTTAATTCAGCGACACGTTCTTGACCTTTCTCGATGCTCTGTTCGTAATCCTTGAGCTTGATTTCGTAGACTTCCAGCTCTTCTTCATAGAGTTTCAGAGCTTCTTCATATTCTTTTTGGGGATCGGGCTTTGCTTCATCGCCAGGTGCTGCAAGCTTCTCTGTGTCAGCAGTTTCGTCTTTTTTGTCTGCTTCAGTCTTGTCAACCTCTTTTTTCTCAGTGTCTTTTTCTTCGGAGTCAGCAGCTTCTTCAGCTTTGGGATCTTCTTTCTTCGCGTCTTCCTTCTTCTCGGTCTTCGCAGCAGGACCTGGTTTCGCTGGAGGCTCCGGCTTTACTGGTGGAGTTGGTTTTTCTCCGAGAAGAGCGTCGTCAAATTGAGCAGTCACAAACAGGAAGCGACTTTTGGCTAATGAGTCGTTTTCTTCATCGACTGTCTCACCAGCATCTTGATCTTCGTTCTTAGCTTCCTTGTCATCACTTTCTTTATCTGCATCGTCGCCCGTCGGTTTTGCTGTATTCCCACCAACTTCGATGTCGACATCGCTTCCGGAGAATTCCTCTCCAAACCGCAATGCGTAGAGAACACCATCGTTGGTTCCGACGAGAACTTCTCCTTCGTTGGAGAGAATTCGTCCTTGTCGTGGATCGATAAAGAAGCCTTTATCCCGCAGGTCAAGCATGTCTCGCTGAGTGATGGAAATCCCCTCCTCCGCTTTCAAGTCGGCACTGATTCCAGATGGCTTTTTCCGAACACCTACAATTGCAAGATCATCGAGAGCTGTGAGCAGTGCGTCGATGTTGCTCGTTTCTAACTCTTCGGTTTCACTTTTGAGATCTTCGAGAGTCCAGTCATCGGTTGATGTTTTGCGGTTGAGGATCGAGCGATCGCCTTGAACTAAAACTCCCTTTGTCTCGTCGATCCGGTAACGATTGATGATCAACTCACTCACAGCTTTAGGACTGATGTCGAGGATGTCTTTTTCGATCCAGTCAGAAAACTTCGTGGAAATTTTGAAGTCCCCGAGATTAGCCGTGTAGAAGCGATCTTCACCTGCCGCTCGGACGTGGTAAACATTTTGCTGACCTTCGACTTGCTTCCCAACGATGAAGTCGACGAGAAGTTCATCCCCTTTGTAAAGAGTAATCCGATCTCCACGCCCTTCTGATCCAGTCACCTTGTCATCGAGAGGATCGAGCAAATTGTATCTTTTGTGGGCGGCTTTCGTGCGTTCGATCAAAGCTTGGCGGTCAACTCCGACCATCGAAGCTGCGGTCTTGGCGAGTTGGTCTTTGGCATCGGCTGGGTATTCATGGTGAGATGGAATTCGCCAGACACCATCCTTGACATCGACGCTAAAGACATCCGTTTTGCCTGAGTCTTCGTTGAACGAAGCAACACGAAGACCGGTTGCGGAACCAGGGTCTGAGAAGTCTGGATAGAACTCCGAACCGACATCTGAAAAATCATTGAGGTCAACCGGTTTGTACATTGAGTGAGTCGCAAAACCGACTCCCACACAAACAACAGCAACGCCAAGAAACACAAGGGAACGAACTGATTGGCTCATGGATACCACTCCCGGCTAAGAATGTCTGATTCTGTCACGCGGAATAAAAACTGTGAAGGATGCGGCACTCGGTGCCGCTAACGATTTCATTCACCCACTCTGGAAATGTGAATGTCACTTGAATTCGGGAATTTTCGTCTTTGAAATCTCAGGTGAGATATCAACTCTCTATCGCAGCCGATCACTCGCGATGCCACGGCGTTCATTGAACAGGTTCGACAGCACAACAATGATCCCCAGAATGATGGCCGGAAGTGGTGGAAGAATCACCGCCCAGCGCCAAATTCTGTTCTCAATCGAACGAATTTCCTGTTCCGTTTCGATACGGACACGTCGGATTCTCTCGTTCTTTGCGCGTTCGATTTCTTCTTCCTGCTGTTGCAGTTTTCTGTTCTCGGCTTGTGTTGCAGTTTGGATGCGTACTTGTGCCGTCCCTGCATCAACGCTTCCGGTTTTGATTTCTTCATTGAGGTTTTTTAAGATCTCGGTGAGTCGTTCCTGTGCGCCTTTGACGTTGTCTTCAGCTTCTTTATTTGCTGTGGTGACCTCTTTGCTGCGTCGTTCTTCTGAGGTTTTCTTGAGTAGTTCGAGTTCCGTCAGCGTACGGTGTTCTGCACGGCGTTTTCGCAATTCAATGAACCGTTCATCTCCAGCGAGGAAGTCGACGCAGTTTAAGACGAAGAGGATGTTATCAATTTTTAAGTCGTACATCTGGCGTTGCCAAACTCCAAACATCACATCGTGAATCATGTCGATATCGGCGACAAAGATTCCATGCACGCCTTTTTTCTTTTCGTTATCAGACGATTTCCCTGAACCACTCGGACGAACGAGTGCGGCTATCGTGTGTCGGTCTTCATCAGGTTTGTAACCAGGTGGAGCGGTCAGCTGCTGTCCACCAAACATCCCTGGTCGTACGAGATCGTCCCAACTATTCAATCCAGTACTCGATTGACGGGATCTCAGAAGTTCTACGTACTCAAGTTGAGTTGTCGCGTCGCGTTCAATTGCTCCAGGATAGAAGAGAAGTAACTCTTGCAGTCCAGACGAAATTGGATTGTTTGGAATTTGTTCCGAGCCATCTGTGTCATCGTCGGATTCCGTCAGGAAAATCAATTCGTTGGGGAAAACTTCAGCGTAGCGGGGATGTGGATTTCGCAGGTCGAAGAGGCTTTCGCTGACATCCCAGCGAAGGCCGAGTGCTTTCAATAGCGAGGTTGCACGACCACCATCGGCTTTCGGTTCCCCAGGTTGCTGTCGACCCATCATCCCACCGCCCATTCCAGGCTTTGGTGAAAGCGGTGCACCTTGTAGTCCCGGAGGACCAAACTGAGGGATGGGATCATCAAAGATCAGGACTGGGTTGCCAGCTTTGACGTAGCTGACAAAGTTGTCCATCTGGGGCTGCGTCAGTGACGAAGGCAGAACGGCAACCAGCACATCGACTTCGGCGTCAATCTCAGCGTCAGGCGAAACTTCCTTGACATCGTATTGCTTTTTCAGTTCCTGGACGATTTGCCATTCTGGAGCGCGCTGAAACGTCTGCTGGTTGAAGCCACCGTTGATGCGTGCGTCGGTCGACAAAATTCCTATCGTTTTTCGTTTTTCGTTGGAAACAGTACCAACAGATCGAGTCAATTCGTATTCGACAGGAGTCCCCCGGTCAAAGAATGGAACGACGACTGTGTCGAAACCACTGGTGACGACCACGCCCAGGTAAACATCTTCGAGTGAAAAGCGACCGTTGTCCTCACTTTGAATCTGTCGCGGTGTAATGCCCAATGCACTCGCTTCCTCTGCAGATTCTGTGTAAGGCTCCACTTCGACAAAGCGAACTTGAACCCTGGCCCCACCGCGATTGTCGTATTCGCGGAGCTTGTCCCTGAGTTCTTTTTGAATCGTGACGTAGTCCTGCGGAACATCTGGAGAAATAAACGCCTGAATCGTGATCGGTTTTTCTGCATCGATCCCATCCAAAATCTCACGAGTGGTCGAGGAAAGCGTGTGCAGTTGTTCTGACGTGGTATCGATGTCGCCTCCGGAGACGGCGAGTGTGTAGGTGAAACTCAAGAGAGCAATCGCCAGGCAGGTCACACGAGCTGTGTAGTGCAAAGCCATCTCTCCGCCGTTTTGACCACCTGCCCAATGTCGACGAGCAATAAAGACGGCGTTCAGATAGAGGAAAAATGAGGTCAGGCCGACAAAGTAGAAAATACCACTGAAAGTCACCTTTCCGGCGGTAAACCCCTGTAAATGTCCGCCGACACTGAGTGGTTCTTTGATGCCTAAAGTTTGGTTCAGAATGACGTCGAGACCAGGAACACGATCAATGAAGACCGGGACCGAGCAGATCACCGCTCCAAGAACAAACGCGACCGTTGCACTGCTTGTGAGGACCGAAGCGAACATCCCCGCCGCCAGAAGTGCCCCACCTGCGAGCCAGTAACCAAAGTAAGTTGTGCAAATTAAGCCCCAGTCCGGGTCCCCTAGCGTTGTGAGAACAATCGCGTGTGTGATTGAAAAGAACAACGCAACCGTATAGACGAATAGGACGGCGAGGTATTTCCCCAGGAGAATTTCGAAATCTGAGGCCGGAAGCGTGAAGAGGAGTTCGTCGGTGCCAAGTTTCTTTTCATCGGCCCATGCTGTCATCGTGACAGCTGGAATAATAAATAAAAGCAGTAGCGGAAACTGATTGCTCAACTGATCGAGGTTCGCAAGATTGTCGGCGAAAAAATTCTGGTTAAACGCCAGAAACGCACCTGCGACAACGAACACGACAATAAACAAATAGCCGAGCATTCCGGAGAAGTAACTCGAAACGTTTCGCTTGAAAACTGCGAGAATAACGTGACTGCGCATCTCGATATCTTTGGTCTGTGTGTTTAAGGAAAAGTCTATAGCTCGGTGTTAAAAGGATTGTAACGACGGCGAGCCAACTCTCTTAGGAATGATCTTGGTGGGTATTATTTGCTGGCGGTCAATTGACGGAACTGAGCTTCCATATCGCTCTTTTCGCCTTTCATGTCGTCGACGGTTCCATCGAGAACAATTCGGCCTCTGTCGATCAGAATGACCCGATCACAAACAGCCTCAACTTCTGACAGAATATGGGTTGAAAGCAGAATCGTTTTCGTTTTCCCCAACTCGCGAATCAATTCGCGAACCTGGAAGGTCTGATTCGGATCAAGACCACTGGTTGGTTCGTCAAGAATCAAAACCTGTGGATCATGTAGTAACGCATGTGCCATGCCAACGCGTTGTCGATACCCTCGAGACAATTTCCCGATCTGTTTGCCCCAAACGTCATCGAGCGAACATTTTTTGACGACATAGTCGAGCCGCTCATTGAGTTGGCCGCTCGAAAGACCTCGTGCCTGTCCAAGGTATTTCAATAACCCTTTCGGGGTCATTTCATTGTAAAG
>JAJDEL010000846.1 GCA_029259835.1 Planctomicrobium sp.
GTTTTGAAGCGAGTTGGTGCTTCGAGGTGACAAATACGTGAAACTAAAGCGTTTTGACGTCATTCTTGAGAATGAGCAGGATCACTGGGGTCGGAAATGCCATTCCTTAAAGCAGACGCTGCCCGTTTATCGCGCTGCCAGCAACGTTTTCTTGATAGAGAAAGCCATAGAGTCCGCTGTGAAAAGAAGAAGTGGACTCACTCTTCAAAGGTCCGCATGGCGGATCTTTCATCGTTGGATGCATAATGAATTATGCTGGTTTGTCCATACGAGAACGAATTGGCTTCAGCCAGTACAAGGCAGCAGAAGCAATGCAGATGATCAAGCTGAATTCTGTCGGTTGCAAGAACAGGAACCAGAGAATACCAAGAACGAACAGGCCCAGTGCAGGCTCTTGTTCACTAAAATTCGCCCAGCGAAACAAGGGTTTCCTGAAACGCAGGAGAGTTGTCGAAGCAACAATGATCGTTACTAGAGAACTCAAAAGCACCAACCACTGCGGCCATTTGTGCTTCTCGATAATTTTAATTGTCGACAAATCAGCAGACTTTGCAGTGACCCACTGAATTTTCTGGAACTGATTCTCAACATTTTGTAGCAGACCAAAAGAGGATGTTGTGTCTTTCAGGTCTGTAGTGACAGCAGGCGCCTCAATTGTGATCTCGTCGAGAACGGTCAGCCATTCCTGATTCAATTGATCAAGCACTGCTGTGCGACTTGTGTCGAGAGATGTCTCAGAAGCAAGTTCCTGAATGACGATTTGGCACTCCCGGAGATCCTGGTGAAGAGCACTCTCGACAGCGAGAGGAGCATCGAGCTTTCCCACGATGCTCAGGAGCGATTGCCAGCGATAAATCCAGATGTCGATGAGGGACAATCGTCGGTCAGTCGGAATCGTCGCCGAATATGCTCCATACTCCGCAATCCCGATGAGATGTTCTGGTTGATTTGTCTTTGATTCTTCCAGAGGAGAGAATAATTCACCGGAAGTCGCAATTTGTGTCTCCCAGTGGACCGTGATTGGAATGACTTGCTCAGCAGCTTCGATAGCAATGGTCCGTTCGTTATCTGCACTCTCGATGACCAACTCCCGACCGTCTGGGAGAAAAGCGTGAGTCAGTGTGACAGATGACTGAAAGGGAAGCACGTATTTGAAGGCATTGCTTTGTGTTAACCAAAGTCGTGTGACACCGTCAAGAACATGGTTGGGTTGCGGCCAAAGAGTCGTCTCTGCGAAATTCAAAATTGCAGGTTCCTTGCTGGAATTGACTCTCATCGGAACCAGTTGAGCACTCTGTTCCAAAAGCTGAAAGGCCATCAATCCTGAGTCGTTGGCAGCATTTTTCCACTCTGGAGGAATCCAGGGAGGAATGTCGTTCGTATCGATTTGCACGCTCACGGATAAATGTGCTGAGACGAACCGATTTTCGTTGAGGAAAAAGAAGCGAGACGCAGTTCGAGCCGAACGAACCTGGATTTCAGGAATTGCGACCGCTGTCCTTCCCTGGGAATTTTCAAGAATTTTCGATTTGAATTTGCCTGGCAACTGTGAGAAAAATTGAATCGTTACGCCATCTGCTTGCCGCTTAGGGATCTGAATCGAGACGTCGATAAAATCCCCATTTTCGACACGGTCAACACGTAGACTTCGTGGACGGATATTGAAATTTTCGAATTTCCGAGGTATCGAGAATTCGACTTTCTTAATTGAAGTTTGCTCGCCGGAAAAATGTAGTAGCTGAACGATATTCCATCGGTCCTGATCTGTCACTTGCAAGCGAGTTGCAATGTCGACTCGCGTCGCACTTTGAGGTGGTTGCAGGCGTATTTTTGCAGGACGCATCTGATTGAGACTTCTAAAGACTCCGACATCTCGAGGTGCTTGAAATTCATTAGGTGGAAGAGACGGTTTTGATATTTTTGTACCGCCCGGCATCTCCAACTCAATGTCCCAATTCGTTTCGTCCTTAATAATCAAAGACTGCTGACTGAGCTTGGACTCGATCACGTTGATCTCCGGGAGATCGTGTAGGGTTTCAGCTGAAAATGGAATTTCCCCAGTGAAATGGAGTTTTCTAGCCCCCAATTGACCACCAGGTATGAAGACCGAAAGGCGTTTTCCAACTTGATGGAAGCGAAGTGATGAGTTCTTTCCGGAATCAGCAATCCCAACGGAGTTGATGCGAACTCCTCCGGAAAGCTCCAGTTTATGGAGGAAAACGGGAAGGCCCTCGATCGCGATGTCAACATCTGCACTCCATGAGAGTGTCGAGTGTCTGACACTCAGTTCTTCAGTGACGGAATATTGAGAAGTTGGGCGGAGATCATTGAGGACGATTCTCAGGTCGCTTGGAGTACTCATATCCAGTATCTGTGAAGGCCGAGTTCGACCGAAAATTTCATCCTGTGGCCATGATTCCTCTGTAAGAGTTCGCAGTCCCTTTTGATCCTTGACCAGATTCAAGGAGACTCCGGTAGGTACTTTAAGTCCAATAGTTTGTTGAGGATTACGGTCTGACCATGTCAACTTTGGGATAACGATTTCTGCATTCGTGTTGATCATTGCCGGTAAGGAAAACGAGACAACGGTCGTTGTGCGAGGAACATTCGACCTGCGTTCAATCACAAGCCTTCTCGGAGTTGATGCACCTGCGGTTTGAAACCATTTTGCGACCGATGCCCCACTGACGTTGGTTACCAAGATTGAAGGGGGAAGCTGAAGGTTCAGTTTCTGAGAATCGGTAGTGCGATCTGAAGACAGACTTTCAATATAAAGTTGCCCGGTCACTCTCGCAGAAGAGATATTCAAAAGAGTGTAGAAATGAAAATCATCATGGCTTTCAAAGTTGTTCTCAACATTAGAAATTGTGTCGACCGCCCCCAAGGAAAGCAAAGTAGTGTCATCACTCCCTGGAAGGATTTGACCATTCCGAAGGATCATTTCTTGCTTCCACTTCTTGGGGAATTTGAGAGTAGTATCAAGAATTCCAGGTATCTCTGATGGTGAGTCATTTCCTTCGTTTCGCAGCGAAAAATCGACTTCAATAGTGTGTTTTTCCCAATCTGAATCCAACATGTTTCTTGTTGCAGTAGGATCATTTGGAATCCGCACGACAACGCCTTCTCCATTGAGGGCCGGAATCACTGTGTGCTCTCGTCCATCGATCAAACATTTTGCACCTGACTGAAAGACGACACCCTTGAATGACAGTTCGACTAAAGATTCCGGAGTATGAGTCGAAGTTAATATTTCGATTGAGGCGCGGTACAGTTTACTCGGAGTTGTCTCGATCAGTTCGTAACGCGCTGATCGCAACAGATACGGAATGTCTTCGTTCTGCTGATTCGTTGAAGTGGTCGTCGTGGGATTTGACTGATCTTGCGCGTGGGTAGCGCTTCCGAGCAAAACAAAGAAAATTGCCGTAGCTGTGGAAAGTTTCGAGAGCTGAGTCGGCGCTGGTTCCGTCGCGGAAAACCGCAGTAATTCGAATGGCACAAGTAAAGAAATGATCGTTCCTGTTAGCATCGCTCCCACGATCAAAGACCATTGATTCACAGTAAAAAACTGAATTGCAACTAGCAGAAAAAGCCAATAAGGAATCGTCTTTCGGATCCATGTTGAACTGAAAAATCGTCCTCCAGCGCCGACAATCATGGAACCAAGAAAAGCAGCCCAGGCGAAACTGCTGGCTCCGTGCAGATCCCAGGTTTCAAACCGAACTTCAGAACCGATAGATGTACTGTGGAATTGAAACTGGACATTCCCTCTCCGGTCAGTTGGTTTGATGTTTTGCCCTTCACTATGATGAGTCTTAGAGTGGTTAAGTAAGTCCCCCCCCCAGAGTTGAGGGCGCATTGAGAACGACCCGAGGAAAAGACGTTGGTGCCTTGAATCCAGTTTTGAATTCGGGAGAAAGACTTGAGTGAGAATGCGATCTGAAGGAATTTCGAGTTTCCAGTCAAACTGTGAAACATCGAGCGAAATTTTCGGTAGGGGGATTTTACAAGACTGTCCGAGCCACTTTTTATTCGACTTAGAAATGTAGATCAGCGTGATTTCGCGAAATGTGGGGATCTCTTCCGGGAACCGTATGAAATCCCCATCGTGGAAAATGGTGACGGCCTTTCCATCAATCGAAACGGACGATA
>JAJDEL010000847.1 GCA_029259835.1 Planctomicrobium sp.
GGATATCTTCTTCGACGCATGTTCCGACTTTCACTTTGATTGTCGTGAAGCCTTGTTCGATGAGTTCTCGCCCTCGGCGGGCTGCTCTTTCTGGTTCGTAAGCTCCCATCGAAAATCGGCACTGAATCGTCGGTGAACGAACCGGACCACCCAAAAGTTCGTAAACTGGTTTGCCAAGTTCGCGACCTTGTATGTCCCAACAGGCCATCTCAATCGCGGACTTCGCAAACCAGTTCCCTTGAGCCGCTTGGTCGAGCACATCGTCAATCCCCTCAATATTAAATGGGTCCATGCCGATCAGCAGTGGAGTAAACACCTGATCGACGATAGCCTGCGCGCTCCAAACGGTTTCGCCACTCCACCTCGGAATGACGGTCGCTTCGCCAACGCCTTCGATCCCAGCATCAGTCTCAACGCGGACGAGCAGGTATTGTGAAACTTCATGGCGACCGAGTGCCGAGACCATGCAGAATTCTGGCTTGAGTGGAATTCGCACTGGGATTGTTTTGATCGCTGTGATTTTCATGATGACTCTTACTAGAATTTGACACTGTCGTTGTGGGGAGTGATGCGTAGGCTGGGACTCGTCCCAGCATTTCGGTGACCTTCGTCAAACGTGGTGCTACAAAATAATTACTCCAAAACACGAGTGTGAGGAATTGATGATGAAACCTCAAGCAGGTGTCGGTCGAACGTCTCTTACTCCGTATTGGGGAGTTGAGTTGACCGGCTGGGGCTACTACATCGAACGCACCTGGCAGGAAGTCCACGATCCACTGCACGCAACCGCTCTGGTGGTTGAGAACGACACGGATATCATCGCCATTGTCTCTGTCGACTTAATGGTCATCTGCGCTGAGTTCACAAAGAACGTTCGCGCGCGAGTGACGACCGCAACCGAAATTCCGGCAGAGAACATTCTGGTCTGCTGCACCCATACACACAACGCTCCTTCCACCGGCGGGTTACTCGGCGTTGGAGAAGTTGACCCGCTATATGAAGAATGGACAGCACGGCAAACCGCGACTGCCGTCATCGAGGCTTGGCAAGCGCGCGAGCGAGCCAGCTTCGCTGTTGCAACAACTCTGGTCGGTGACCTGACATTTAATCGGACACGAGAAAACGGACCGGTCGATCCGACACTGACCGCTCTTCAAGTTGACCGAATTGAGGATGAGACGCCGCTTGCCGTTCTGATTGGCTTTCAAGCACACCCCACTGTTTCAACTGTACTTCGCCCAAGGTCCGTCAGTCGTGACGTTCCCGGCGAGATTTGCGACCGAATCGAAGATGCCCTCCCAGGCTGCCGAGCAATCTATATTCAAGGTGCCTGCGGCGATGTGAACTTTCATAGATTCTATTCGACTGAGGACCGCTGCGCCGAACCTGCGCAAGAAGTCGCCAAGGCTGCGTTAAAAGCTTTGCAGAACCCGCAAACCCTTGATCCATCCCTTATCAGTGCCGGATCACGACGAGTGCAAATTCCAACTCGTCGTTGGACACAAGAAGAGATTGACGTCGACCGTTTGGAAGCAGAAAAGCGACTGCGGGAACACGATATCACCGGCTGGAGAGAAACAATCGGTCGTGTGATGACGAACCGTCCCAACGAAATGGTCAGCAGGCATGGTGGTGATGAATGGAAAGCTGTCGCGGCGATGTGTCGTTTCAACTTGGAATGGACAGATCGAATCCTGCAAGACTTTGACACCAGAGAGGAATCAGTGGAAACAGAAATTCAGGCACTCCGAATCGGCGATTTTGGCATCGTCAGTAACTCTACTGAGTTCTTTACAACGCTCGCGCTGAAAGTCCGTGAAGAGGTTTCTCTCCCGCATTTGATGCTCGCCTGTTACGCAAACGGACGCATTGGATACCTTCCCGACGCCCATGATGTCCAGCAAAAATCATACGCCGCCTACCAGTCACCGAAATACTGTAACCAATTTCCCTTCACCGAAGAATCTGGTCTGGTCATGGTTCAGGGAATGACAAAGCTGATGAACTCGTTATTGCTTCCTTAGTCCCTCTTCCGTGAATGGAATGTCACACGTTTTGGCTTTCCTTCCGAATTCGATCTTGTTTGAATACAGTTGCCGATGTGAGAGTGCGTTGGCTAAAAATGAAATTCCTTGAACCGGACAAATCGCGATGACGAATGACTTAGCTCCTTCTGTCCCATCGCGTCGACGTCTGATTGTGTTTTGGCTGGCATCAGGGGCGTCATTTTTTCTCTACATGCACCGGTATGCCTGGAATATCATTGGGCTCGAACTGCAAAATGAATACGGATTCAGTCACACCGCAGTGGATGGTCTTGGCACAGCGTTTTATGTTACGTACGCATTTGGGTCGATTCCCAGTGGTGTTGTGGTTGACCTTTTCGGACCGCATTTCTTTTTGTTCGCGATCATCTTGCTTTGGTCGCTGGCTCTCCCACTCCATGCCATGACCGGAAATATTTACGGGTTGGGAAGTGTTCGCCTGCTGTTTGGAGCAGCCCAGACCGGTTGTTATCCTGCGCTGGGGCAAGTGACACGTACCTGGTTTCCACGATCCGGTCGAACGCGCATTCAAGGCTGGGTTGCCAGCTTCTTCGGGAGAAGTGGTGGGGCATTTTCTTCCATCTTAATGGGTACGATTTTGATGGGCTATTTTCATTTTTCCTGGAAGTTCTCTTTGGTTGTCATGGCTGTTCCAGGCGTGATCTTTGCCTTACTCTTTCTGTATTTCTTCAAAAACTCCCCTGAAGAAGATCCACTCGCTAATGAAGCTGAACGGGAACTGATTCGCGGCGACGAACGGACGGTCGATGAAACCCGCGGGGTGATTTCGACGAAGGCTGCACTGAAGAATTTCAGCCTCCGCGTCATGGTGATCCAGCAATTTATGAATGCTGGAGCGGACGTTGTTTACACCCTCATCATGGGTATTTATTTCTTCTCACTGGGAGTCGCTGACATGAAAGACCTGGGCTGGCTTGTCAGTCTGCCTTTGCTGGGTGGAGCGTGTGGTGGCATCGTCGGTGGGATTCTCAATGACTGGCTCATCCCACGAATCGGAAGCCGCTGGGGACGTTCATCGGTCGGTGCCGTGGCGAAGTTTCTCGCAGCGATCGCATTGTTTTTTGCAATCAGCCAGCCATCGCCAGAGCGTGTCGCTGTCGGACTGTTTTTCGTTAAGTTCTTTACCGACTGGACACAGCCGACAGTGTGGGGAACCGCGACCGACATTGGTGGTCGTTTTTCGGCGACAGTTTTCAGTATCATCAACACAGCCGGAAACGTCGGCGGGATCTGCATGCCGCTGATCTTCGGAGGTTTGCTGGATTTCTATACTGAATCAACAATCGCGGATGGCGTTATCCACAAAGTTACGAACTTCACACCGATGTTTATGGTCGTAGGAGCTTTCTACGTCGGTGCCGGAATCTGCTGGTTGCTGGTCGATTGCACAAAGAGTGTTGACGTTCCGGAAGGTGAGTCACCTTCGGACAACGAACACAATTGATTTTTTGAACGAAATTTCTCCATGATCATCACCACAATCGATTTTGAAGCATCTGGCAAGCAGCAGGATTTTCTGCGGGTTCCGTACTCGCATAATCTTGGTGGCTGGGCCAATGTGATGATTCCGATTACGACGATTGCAAACGGTGAAGGACCGACTGTTCTTATCCTCGGTGGCAATCATGGTGATGAATATCAGGGACAAATCGCGGCGATGAAACTTGCTCGCGAACTGACACCGGATAGCGTGACCGGTCGCGTTATTTTGATTCCTTCACTGAATTTTCCAGCCGCCCGCACGGCAACGCGTCTCTCGCCGCTGGATGGCATGAATATGAATAGAGCTTTTCCTGGGGAAGAAGAAGGCTGCGTCACGAGTCAAATCGCGCATTACCTAACAACAGTTTTGTTCCCTCTCAGCGATGTCGTCATTGATATCCACTCCGGCGGTCGCAGTATGGAATTCGTTCCATGTGCGCACATGCACCTGGTAGAAGACCTCGACCAACGCAAGAAAATGCTCGCAGCGATGCTCGCGTGGAATACCGACTTCGCATTCCTGTACGCCGATATCGCTGGCACTGGTTTACTGCCTGTCGAAGCGGAGAATCAGGGCAAGCTGGTTGTGACGACGGAACTGGGCGGTGGTGAGGCGATTCCAGCATGCGTACATCGCATCGCACAAAACGGCCTCAGGAATGTCCTGATACATGTCGGGGCAATTCAGGGAGAAGAACAAACCCGCGAAAGTCTCGGCAAACCGCCTACGATTCTCACTCAGGCTCTGAACCGCGAAGATTACATCCTTGCTCCTGAATCCGGAGTCTTCGAAATCGCTGTCGATCTTGGCACGTTAGTCCAGCAGGGCGAAACGGTCGGAGCCATCCATCACCTCGAACGCCCTGACCGCGAACCAGAAAAAATTGTCGCTCAAAGCACCGGTTATTTAGTGACAATGCGAGCGCCGTGTCTGACTCAACAAGGCGACTGCGTCGCCGTCATCGCACAGGAAGTTGACCCTCGGTCTCTTTGAGAACAAGTAAATTATGCCCAAAATCCTAATCGCTGAATGTAAGCAGGAAGTCTCGACTTTCAATCCGCACTTGAGCAGCTACGACGACTTTGCGGTTCGTAAAGGGAGAAAACTGCTTGACTACCATCGGACGGTGCGCAATGAAGTGGGTGGTGCGTTGGAAGTTTTTGATTCCGTGCGCGATGTGAAAGTTGTGCCAGCATACAGTGCGTTTTTCATTACTTCCGGTGGAACACTCGCGAAGGATGCGTGGGATCAAATTGCCAAGGAATTTCTTGACAGCATTCGCGCGGCACCGCCGGTCGACGGAGTCTACTTCTCCATGCATGGCGCGATGGCGAGTGAAGAGGAACTCGATCCGGAAGGTTGGTTGCTTGCCGAAACGCGGAAGATTCTCGGTGAAGACATTCCGATTGTGGTCTCGCTGGACCTGCATGGAATCCTGACAGGTCAAATGTTGCAGCACAGCGATGCTGTCGTCGTGTTTCATACGTATCCGCACGTCGATTTCTTTGAAACCGGTCAACGTGCTGCGCGTTTGTTGTTGCAAATTGTCGCTGGCGATGTGAAGCCGGTGACCGCCAATGTTCCGATCCCAGCACTCGTCCGAGGTGATGAACTGATCACCGATACCGGGCTGTTTGGTGATAGTATTTGCATTGCGCAGGTCGTGGAAACGAACCCGCGCGGGCTTTCCGCCGGAATGATGATCGGCAATCCGTTCACTGATGTGCCAGAACTTCAAACGAACTGCTTTGTCGTCACCGATAACGATCCGGAACTAGCGGAGCGTGAGGCTCTGAAGATTGCAGGAACTTTTTGGACAAACCACAAAGCAATGCAGATGCCGTTGGTCAGTATGAAAGAAATGGTCGAGATCGTCAAAGAAAACGAGCGAGGCACGATTGCCCTGGTCGATGCCGCTGATGCGACCAGTTCAGGTGCATCGGGGGACAGCAACGTGATTCTGCGTTCCTTAATGAGCGCCGGTTACTCAGGGCGAACGTTGATTCCAATTGTGGACAAAGAAACTGTCCAGGCAGCGTTTACCGCAGGAATAGGAGCGAAAATCCGAGCGACCGTGGGCGGGGAAATTGATCCTGAACGATTTCGACCACTGACAGTTCAGGCAACAGTTCGCTTACTCTCTGACGGGGCATTCAGTAGTGAATCGTTCGGCGAAGAATGGTCGGCAGGACCAACTGCGGTGCTGGAAGCGAAAAACTTCACTCTGGTCATCAGTAGTCGCGCGGTCAATCTCTATGACAGATCATTCTTCTTCTCGCATGGGCAAGACCCGAAAAACTTTGCCGCCGTTGTCGTCAAATCACCACACTGCCAGCACCATATGTATGCCGAGTGGTGTTCAGAAATGGTCTATGTCGATGCTCCTGGTTCATCAAGTGCGAACTTGCCTAGTCTTGGTCATACACGCTGCCCACGTCCAATATTCCCGCTGGATGAAAACGTTACGTTCGATCCACAAACAAAAATTTATCAACGATAATTATTGTCCCCTCTCCCTTGGAGGGGGATGGGCAAAGCGACATTCGCAAACAAATCACAGAATCTGTAAACAGGTTTTAACAACAAGATTCACAATGAAAATTCGAGAAATACGCTGTGCCGGGTTACGTGGAGCGACACCTGAAGGTGGATGGAGCCATGAAATTCGCCCGGAAGATTGCGTGCATACACTGATCGCGGTTCACACTGAAGAAGGAGCCGTCGGCTTGGGAAGCGTGTTCACGAACGATGCTCTCGTCCAGGCTGCTTTGGATGTGCTGGAGCCGTTATACCGAGGAGAGAACGCACTCGAACCGGAACGCGTGAGCGAGAAACTGCATCAGCATATGTTCTGGTTGGGGCGTGGCGGTTCGATCACACACACGATCAGTGGAATCGATATCGCACTTTGGGATTTGCTCGGTAAGGCGACAGGTCAACCGGTCGGTCGATTGCTCGGTGGGCGGTATCGCGAGCGTGTGCAGCCGTATGCTTCGCTGCTTATGGATGAACCGGACAAGTTACGAGATCATTTATTAGAAGTGAAATCGCAAGGCTTCCGCGCCTTTAAAATCGGCTGGGGACCATTTGGTCATCATGGTGCAGCGAAAGACGAAGCCATTGTGAAAGCTGCGCGCGAAGCAGTGGGCACAGAGTCAAAACTGATGGTCGACGCTGGCGGTAGCGATGCGTATTGGCCGAACGATTACAAGTGGGCGCTGAACACTTCGAAAATGCTCGCCGACTATGACGTGCATTGGTTCGAAGAACCGTTGTTGCCGGATGCTCTCGAAGATTACGCGAGACTTCGCGAGCATTCCTCGGTTCCAATCTCAGGAGGTGAAGTCTTCACGGGGCGCCAGGAGTTTCGTCCTTGGCTGAAAGCGCACGCATTCGACATTGTGCAGCCCGATGTGACAAAAGTCGGTGGCATCAGCGAAGAACGCCGCATTGCCTGGATGGCACAAGAGCAGGGGATCCGCTTCATCCCTCATGGTTGGAATACCGCCGTCGGTCTCGCCGCCGATTTACAGCTCGCCTCGGCCTTCCCGAATACCAACTTCGTCGAGTACCTCACCGGTTCCCCCTTCATCGACGAAATCACCCTCGGCGGCTGGAATCTCGACGCCGACGGAATGCTGGAGATCCCATCTCAACCGGGCTTGGGTTTGGAACTCAATCCGGAAGTTTTGAAGAAGTACACTGGAGCATCAACCTTGCTTTGATACACACGAACAGGAACGAAGATTACAAGTCTTTTTCTGTTGGTGGGAATCGCTTTCGGTTATCGCTGTCGACTGGTTTTCCGTTGCGAGTGCTCCACCACTCGTGAGCGCGCTCTGGATTGTAGCTCGGATTCGGAAGAGGCATCCTAGCCAGCACATCCTGTCGCCATGCCTGAAGTTTCTTTTTGAGTGCGGTCGCTTGTCCGATCTTTTCTTTAGCAAGGTTTTTTGTTTCACCAATATCATTCGTCAGGTGAAAGAGTTCCACATCGCCGGTGCCATCAAGATACTCAATCAATTTCCAGTCGCGTTGTCGAATGCTGCTGGCAGGACGGTCGTGGTGATAGTGTGGATAGTGCCAGTGAATTGCATCGCGATCCAGCTTTGCATCGGGTTGCGAAAGCAGCGGCTTCAAGCTGAGGCCGTCAATTGTTTGATTCTCTGGAAGTGAACCGCCGGCGAGATCAACGAACGTTGGGTAAAAGTCGTAGCTGATCGTCGGTTCCGAGCAAATCGTTCCAGGAACCGTTAGTGGAGGGTACTTTACGATAAGAGGAACTCGAACACCCCCTTCATGGAGTGAACCTTTTTCCCCTCGCAACGGTGCAAGGTCGCTGACGCTGTCGTCTGCAAGTTCACGGTAATCGTAACGACGATAGAGTCCACCGTTGTCTGATGTGAAGATGACCATTGTGTTTTCAGTTAAACCTTCGGATTCGATGGAATCAAGAATTCTGCCAACCATTTCGTCACAATGTTCAACCATGGCTGCGTAAACAGGATGAGGGAACTCTCGTTTTTTCTCTTTGGCTCGCCGCTGATACTTCTCTACTTTTTCAGACATCGCTGCCAAAGGAATGTGAACTGCATACGGTGATAACATTAAAAAGAAGGGATCAGCCTTGTTTTGTTTGATAAACTCGATGCTGAGATCGGCTTCGAAATCTGTTCGGTATTGACCAGGCTTGGGTTGCAAGTCTGGCCTCCCTTGAACTCTGTATTTCCCTGGAAGATGTGGCCCGTTGATCACTGCGGCGAAATCGTATCCTTGATGATTTGGCTGGTGTTGCGCAGCCGATCCAAGGTGCCATTTTCCAATGTAACCAGTCTTATATCCTGCAGGTTTTAATGCTTCAGCGATTGTGACTGTGTCAAGTGGGAGCGCCATCGTTGGTCGCGGAGTGATGACACGCTCAAAGGGTCGCCAGTGTCCTGAAATAAAATCCGTTACGCCAATTCGTGCTTGATTTTGCCCTGATTGCACGGCACACCGGGTCGGGGAACAAACAGCACCTGCCGCATAAAAGTCGGTGAACTTTACACCTTCTGTCGCTAGTCGGTCGATTCGAGGAGTATCGATGAAGTCATTTCCGTAGCATCCGACATCACCCCACCCCATGTCGTCAATGAAAATAAGAACGACATTCGGTTTTGGTGCATCCGCTGCAAGCAACGGTTGGGTAAAAGCGAGTATGAGAGCAGCAATGGAAAGTGAATAATTCATCGATGAGTCCATGGACAGCAGGCGTGAAATAGTGTTCACTCCATACTAACTGCCCAGCGAATTCATCGCGACTAAAGAAGCGAAAAGAAAACTCTTATCACTCAATGG
>JAJDEL010000848.1 GCA_029259835.1 Planctomicrobium sp.
AGGCGCCTGATTTCTTGTAAGGCAGGACCGCCACGAGTTCCTCGTGTGGTCGTGGCATGCCCTGCACACTGACAACTTCGCCAATGTTGCTGGCAGCGGCAGCACCTGCATCCACGGCTGCTTTCACAGCGGCGACATCGCCTGTCAGGAAGATGGTCACGAGACCACTACCGACTTTTTCCCAGCCAACCATTTCAACGTTGGCAGCTTTAAGTGAAGAATCAGCTGCTTCAATGAGGCAGATGAGTCCTTTGGTTTCGATCATTCCGAGAGCTTCGGATACTTTCGCCATGGTCTTGTTCTCCGGTAAAAAAAGTGAGTAAACGGGCTAGGGCTGGTCCGTAGACCATTTCAATTTTGACAGCTGCATGGGCTGCTGTCTGTTTTTAGTAATTCAACCTTAGTTGCATTCGTTAAGTTGATCGCGTTGCCTTCGTCGGTGTCGAGGTGGACTTCGAGTTTGATCTTGTCGTCACCTCCACGAACGGAGACATTTTCAAGGACGGTCGTGCAACTTGGGGACTCGACACGCAGATTCATCAAATCTTTGTCGTTGACTCCATGAGCAGCCATGTCGGCAGGCGACATATGAACGTGCCGCATTGCACGAATCACACCTTCCTTAAGTTCGATGCTTCCCTTAGGGCCAACAATCAAACAACCGGTGCTGCCAGCTACATCGCCACTAATGCGTACCGGAACATCGAGTCCTAATGAAATTGTGTCTGTAAATGCGAGTTCGACTTGTGCGGCTCCACGGCATGGTCCGAGAATGCGAACTTCGGGAAGCATACGACGCCGCGGACCAACAATCGCAACGGTTTCTTCAGCTGCGAAGTACCCTTCTTGATACAACCATTTCTTAGGTGTCAATTTGTGACCGTTCCCAAACAGGATTTCAACTTGTTCTTCAGTGAGGTGACAGTGACGCGCAGAAATATTCACTAAAAGTGGATTCGGTTTTCCATTCTGTGTTGAACGACTTTGTGATGGAGACGCGCTTGGCTGTCCGCCTAACTGTCGACTCAACACTGATCGAACAATATGTTCAACGTCTGTTCTTGAGACTTCCGGGTTTCCAGTCATTGACATCTGCTGATGACTCCAATCAGGATTCTTTTTATCTACAACTCTTTACTTGTTATCGAAGCTGATTCACTCTGCGACGATTAACTCAATTCCACGTTCCACAATTCGCGTCTGCCATTCCTCTGACGTTCCAGCGTCGACAACCATTTTGTCTACCAAACTCAGTGGTCCCAGGTGGACGAGTTCGGAGTGACCAAATTTTGAGTTGTCGGCAACGACAATCACTTCATCCGCTGATTCAATCATCTGCCGTTCAGTTTCTGCGAGCAGCGAGTTCGTGTTAAAGAGTCCCTGCTCGGTGATTCCGCCAACGCTCATGATGAGTCGTCGTGCATGAACACTCTTCAAAGCTTCAGTCGTTAACTCGCCAAGTGCGACTCCAGTTTTTGGATAGACATATCCACCCAGATAAATCAGCTCGACATCTGCTACTCCAACTAAGTGGTTCACAATCGGGAGTGAATTCGTGACGACCTGTAATCCTTTACCAGCCAGATGCTTTGCCACTTCAAGGGTGCTGGTCCCTCCATCCAGGATGATCGTTTCCTGGCGACCAATCAGATCTGCCGTCGCTTGGCTGATCTTTCGTTTTTCTATCGAGGCTAAATTTCGACGGTCATCAAATGCTGTCAGGGACTCTCCAACGTAGGAAGCACCCCCTCGGGTTCGTCGGACCTGGCCAATATTCTCAAGATGTTCCAAATCACGTCTTATTGTTGACGGACTCACACTGATCTCAGACACCAAGTCATTAAGAGACGCAAACCCCTTAACTTGAACAGTTTCCAGTATTTCTTCGCGTCTTTGATCGGCAAGCACGAGCATTTTATCCGTCGGACTTAAATTCTCTATCCTGCCAGATCATGGCTCTCAAGCCGTCAATGTTCAAGCAGTATGTTTCAAATTCTTTCAAATTCTTTCAACAATTATTTCGCGGTTTTCTCTATTATTCATTTGCACAGTCAACTCTTATCATTTTGAGTCGACTCAAAATCTTAAAAACCCCACATCAAACTGACCTGTTTCAACGTAGTTACTGGAGCAGGTCTGCAACTCCCATTACCCTTCATTCGATTCAGCAAATCCCAACGATCAGTTCAGGCGATACAGTCCCCCTCTTCCTGTTGACAGGAAGGATTAAACGCGGCTGTCAGCAGGAAAAAACAGGGATCTCTGGAAAGTGAAAGATCAGGTTCAGAATGTCTATTGCACAGTTGCCAGCTCACGAAGCCTTAAAACTGACGGCATTGCGTGAAAGTCTTGCTGCGGTGATTCGTGGAAAAGATGAGACGATTGAGATTCTGCTGACAGCACTCTTTGCCGGCGGTTCTGTATTGATGGAAGATGTGCCTGGCGTTGGGAAGACGACGCTCGCCAAAGCGTTAGCAAGATCTCTCGACACGGAGTTTCGTCGCATCCAGTTCACTCCGGACTTGCTCCCTTCTGATATTCTTGGCTCGTCGATCTATTCACCTAAGGACGGTTCCTTCACTTTTAAGCAAGGTCCAATCTTTTGCAGTATTCTTTTGGCAGACGAAATCAACCGCGCATCGCCCAGAACTCAATCGGCGCTCCTGGAAGCAATGAGCGAGGGGCAAGCTACGATTGAAGGAGTCCGGCATGATCTTCCTAATCCATTTCTTGTTCTGGCAACACAGAATCCAATAGATTTTCATGGGACTTACCCGTTGCCTGAAGCACAACTTGACCGATTTCTTGTCCAGCTTCAGGTTGGTTATCCCGAACAAGACATGGAGATTGAAATGCTCTTTGATCGAGCAGTCACTCTCCCTCTTGATTCTGTCGAAAAAGTGATGACCATTGATGAGGTCGCCACGATTCAGAGACACGTACGTGAAATCCAGATGGAACGCAGCATCGCAAAATACCTCGTTGAGCTTGTCGCAAGAACGCGGAATCATCCGTTGTTAAAGTTGGGCGTCAGTCCTCGTGGCAGTTTAATGTTTTTCCGAGCCATTCAATCGGCAGCATTTCTAGCAGGGCGTGACTATGTTCTGCCAGACGATGTCCAGAAAATGGCTCCGCACGTCCTTGCACATCGCTTAAGCCTAACACCCAAAGCCCGCTACGGAAGCGTGACGAAGAAGCAGGTGATCCTGGAAATCGTCAGCGAAATTCCGGTGCCAGCATGAAACGCCGCGCGCCATTCATGCTCCGAATGACAAAGTTCCTGGTCGGCTTCAAATTGACGCCCATCGGACGGATCGCGGTGCTGGGAATTTTTTTGAGTGCAGTCGGAGGTGTGACTGTTGAAATTCCGATCTATCAGATTTTCTGCGGATTCATCTGCCTCTTTGGTATCATTGAAGCAACGGGAATCGCCCTGCGTCCCAAGCTTGAAGTGAGTGCCTGGCTTCCAGAGAAAACCACTATCGGGGAGACAGTCACAGGTTATGTCAATATTATAAATCAGGGATGGTTCCCTGCTTGCGATATTATGTGTGCGTTTTTCGGGATGCCGAAGGAGCTCAAACACACAGACGCGGATAGCGTGATTCATTCCATTCCTCGTGGCGAAAAAGCGACATTGCCATTCACAATTAGGGCAAAACATCGAGGGGAATTCATTCTTCCAGAAGCACGTATTCACAGCACGTTTCCTTTCAACCTAATGCGATTCGGGAAAGCAAAAATTCCAGAGTGTGGATTACGAGTCTTACCAACCTTCTCTCCTCTTGAACTCCTTGAACTTCCGTTTTCTCACAAGTCTCAAAATATCGGGATGACTGCCGACACGCGTGCTGGAAATTCTCCTGAATACCTTGGGAACAGAGATTACGTTCCAGGCGAACCAGCGAGAAGACTCGATTTCAAAGCCTGGGCGCGCGTCGGCAGACCGGTCGTTCGTGAGTTTCAGGAAGAATTCAATTCCGAAGTCGCTATCGTTCTAGATACACACCGTCCCTGGAATTTGCGGCACAGGAAGCGGGATCATCGCAAGCTGGAAGCCTCCGTCAGTCTCGCGGCCGCGATAGCACATCACCTTGATCAACGTTCGATTCCCATCGAAACCTTTCTGGCAGGCGAGGAACTACATCTGCTTCAATCTTCAGCGGAGGCAACTCACTTCGAGAGTGTCATGGATGTGCTTTCAGAAGTGGAGTTCACTCCAACTGACCAGTTGCCGCAACTACTACCAATGATTTCTGAAGCATTCGAGTCGGTCACGATCACGTTTTGCGTTTTCATTGACTGGAATGAAAATCGAGAACGATTCACTCGTGAGATTGCTGAGTCCGGCTGCGCCGTGAAAGTCTTTGTTGTGAATGACGGTCGCCAATTGTCTATGCCTATCCCTGACGATGAAAGCAACATTAATCTTGTTGACCCCCAAGCAATTCTTAGCGGGGAGGTGCGCGAACTATGAATCGCTGGAGAATGAAGACACACGAAAAAATTCCGCAGCAGCGAATGGCTGCAGTGGCATTGATTCTCGTGCAATCGTTCACTCTGGCGATGCTCATGAATTCGTATGTCTTCCCGATCTGCGCGGCAGTCATCGCGTGTGGTGGCTTGTTGACATATCGTCGTGGGTGGAGTCTCTCTCTACCTGGTGATCGCTGGATCTTTGTGCTGATCGCAGTCTTTGTCGTCAAGTATTCGGTTGCTCCACGAGAGCTTCCATTCGATTTCGAATTTCTGTTTTCTGAATTCGCATACGAAGTCTCCTCGTTCTGTGTCGTTGTGGAGTTGCTTTTTCTTTTTCGCAAAGAAAACCAGGACAAGCTGTCGGTATCCTACCTGGCATTTGCGATTATGGGTTTGGTTTTCTCAGGAAACGTTCGACTGAATAGCGTTCGCCGCTTCGGAATGCTGATTACGGTCCAAGTGTTCTTCGTGATTTGGATGTGGTTTTCATTGAAGTCGAGAAGAACCGTATCGACATCGCAACCTCAGTCCAATCTCTGGAGAAATTCGGTCATGTGCGGTGTTTTGCTCGTCTCCGCAATCGCCGGAACAACAATGTCAACGTTGCTGCATCGTCACGAGCGCACATTAGAAAATCTCATCGGCGCGTACTTAGCTCTGGGTGATCGAGGACAGGCACGGAGCGGGTTTTCGAATCGTGGTGGACTTGAGGACATCACGAACTGGCAAAGCGATGGCGGTGATCAACTCGCACTACAAGTTGTCTCAAAAACAGTACCCGGCTACCTGCGAGGAAAAGTCTTCGACGAATTCAACATGGACCGCTGGCTAGCAACTCTGCCAAGGCGGTCACTCAATCCCACAGTCATGGATCACGAATCTCCAGCGGTGATCGAGTCAGACTATTTTTACGAACTTGACGATGAATTTTCAAAAGAGAGTCCGTTGATGGGAATCACGCCAGTTGATGGCGAGACTGCCGGTCATTGTTTCACTCCCTTAAACAGTGTCGCGATACGATGTCGCACAAAACCTATTTCAGTCGATCGCAGTAAAATCATCACGCGCCCAAATGAATATGAATCTCTCTCGTACTCCATTCACACCAGCCATGGACCACTTCATGATCGCGACGGCGCCGAAGATAATTTCCTGCAAATTCCAAGTTCCCTGGATGAACGCGTGGTCAACGTTGCAGATTCGTTGTTTGCCAACGCGAATAACTCTCATCAAAAAATTCAGGCCGTCAGTCAATTTTTCCGACGAAACTTCGAATACAAAATCGGTATTGATATTCCGAACGATGAAGACCGACTGGGATACTTTCTGGAATCACGATCAGCGGCACATTGTGAATACTTTGCAACTGCGACTGCAATCCTGCTTCGCATGGGGGGTGTTCCAACTCGTTATGTGACCGGATATCTCGTGCAGGAAAGAAACGAAATCGACAAAAGCTGGGTCGCCCGACGAAAAGATGCACACGCCTGGGTGGAAGCTTACGACAAAGATGCCGAGCGTTGGGTTTTGGTGGAGTCGACACCCTCCGACGGTGTTCCGGCTGCTTCACAAATCAACCCTTGGCAGCAGCGTCGTGAGGCGATCGCTCACTTCTTTCGATCCGTTCAGGATCAAGTCAAACGTGGCAACTTCTCAAAAGCAGTGTGGCTGTTAGTCCTCCCGCTTCTGTGGATCGTTGTCGCGGGTGGTGCCGTCATGGGGATGTTTGTTCTTGTGAAACGAAAGCTCCCCAGAAAAAAACGACCTGTGATTGATTCTGATGAAAGCCACTCCGAACTCGCAAACGAAAGAATGCTGATGGACAGCATGCTGGCGAAAATCGGTTTGCATAGATTGTCAAATGAAACGACAACCCAATTCGCGGAACGTATCGAAATGAATTCGCAACTCGAACAAGCAGTGCAGTTTTCTGGTTGGTACCGAAACTATTCAACGTGTCGATTCCGACCAGAGCCTCGTTCTGCCGACCTTGAAGAGTTGCGTGTTCAACGTGAGAAAATCAGCCGCACAAGGAAGCAGAAACAACTCGGAGATCACACACATGCTTGAGGATTTAATCGGCGATGTCGTTATTCTTGACATGGACAGCCACTTCGTTCTTGTTGGCACAATGGCGGAAGGCGACCATCAATACGTTGTTCTGGAAGACGCCGACGTTCACGATTTGCGAGATAGCAGTACCACCAGAGAAATTTACGTCCGCGAGATTCATCTCCACGGACTGACACCAAATCGCAAACGAGTGCTGGTGCAACGAGAACAAATCGTGAGCGTTTCGCGACTCTCGGATGTGAGTTCGTAATTGCCGAACACAACATTTGGACTGTCCCGAAATCGTTTCTCAACATGAGCCGTTTGGGCGCTAGCCCCGGTTCTGATGCCAGTTCACACATCTCACCAGGGCTATACCGCCCAATAGTTTTTATGCTGGATCCACACACTCAGAACCGAACGCGCTAGCGTCGGGTATATTGCGAGAAAACGCGACCGCGTAAGGCCTGTGGCTAGCGCCAGCGTCTCATAAATCGGCCCGAGTTTACTACCTAACGCGCCTCACGGAGCAGCTTTGAGTTCAACGACCTGACTACCACCGGCGCTGACGATGTTCAATGGAATTTGCCATTTCTTCGTCGCAAATCGACAAACGCCACCAACGCCATCGCGGCAGTATTGATAGGCGACGGAGAATTCGATCGTCGCTTCACCAGATTGTCCGTTGAGCGGGATTGTCACCGATGCGGAAACGTCGTCCGACTCTGCTTTCTTGCGCTTGTTAAGTAAAGCAGGATCAACGAGATTTTGCCCACCAACTGCTTTCAAGCTGTAAGCGACTGGTGCGAGTTTGTTCAACTTATAGCCATCGGTCAACTCAAAGTTGACTTTGAACGTCACCTGTTTTCCAGCGACAGAAACCTTTGCGACTTTCTCAGCTTCACCAGTTGCGAGTTCCTGAGGAGCGTCGGAGCCTGTCGATGTTGGTGGAGCAAGCCCAGTGATATTGAAAACTTCCGTTGCCTTTGTCTCTAGATTCACTTTCAGAATTCGGTGATTATTCGTATCAGCGATGAACAAAGAATCACCAGCGACGACCAGACCGGCAGGTTCGTTCAGCTGAACCGGATCAAGACCATTGCCCCGTTCGCCTGTTCCCAACCAAGTTTTGGCTGTTCGTTTCTTGATGTCCACCAGCTTGATTTTATCGTTGTAGGTATCTGCGACGTAGAGCATGCCGTTGTGATACGCGGCACCAATCGGATGCTGAAGTCGAACGTCATCGCCAGTGCCGTCATCATCTCCGAACTCAAAGAGTGAACGCCCACGAGGAAGATCATGCGGACCGACAATGGTCGTGACATTTCCATCTTTCAACTCGCGAATTGCAGAGCCTTCACTATCAACAATGTACATCGCTTTGCCATCAGTCACGATTGCTGAAGGTTGCGCAAGAGCGCACGCATCGAGGGGACCATCAGTGATATCTTCTCGGCCGGTGCCAGCGAAGAGTTCAATCGTTCCTGTTCCAAGTTCATGCTTCCACAACTGGTGCGGCCCCGCCATGGCGACATAGAGCACACCATTTAAATGCTGAAGGTCCCAAGGACTATTGAGGGCGAGTTCTCGCAATGGCCCTTGCTGAAATCGCCGTCGCGCCTGAACTCCCGTCCCTGCCAGAGTTGCGACAGTTTTAGATTTCAAATCAATCGCACGCAGCAAGTGATTTTCGGTATCGGCAACATAAAGTGTGTCACCGACGAGCGTCATTCCTTGTGGATGATCAAACGATGCCTTTGCATAGTCTCCATCGGTCGCGCCAATTTTTCCGGAACCAATCACGTCGATCAATTTTCCACCGAGGGAACTGATCACGATTCGATTGTGGTTACTATCCGCTATAAAAAGCCGATCGCCTTTCACGTCTGGCAGAAGTTTACCTGGTTACTTCAGTGGTCGTGCCGGTTGATTTTATCTTTCAAGATTGAAATTTATCGTAGTTTATTAAAGCGTTCATTTAT
>JAJDEL010000849.1 GCA_029259835.1 Planctomicrobium sp.
ACTTCAATCCATTTCTCGACTGCTTTCGCGAACGTCTTTCCAGTCGAAGACGCAAGCCGGAAAAGGCAATGCAAAGCTGGAAGCTGTGGGACCACATGGACGCAATTCTTACGCTCGCGACGACTCGATTGGCGGATAACATTCGCAATGGCGGCATAGATGTGAAGGACGATTCGCACTCGATGACGCCTGCGAAAATTGATGGGCTGAGCCGCATTCAAAAACGAGACCTGATGTTGCTGGCAACGTTCTACGATCAAAATCGAGATGAAGCCCCAGTGCGACGCTGGACGCGACTCAAGCGGAAATTGAAATTCACGACATTCAGATCGCTGTGGGACAAGGCGCTTGGAGTTGCGATCACACTGACTGTGATTGGTGCTGTCTTTTCGATTTCCGAGACACCTTGGTCGAGGATGACATCGCTCTGGATTCTCGGACCAATCATCGCCGGTTGGATTCCGTTTCTTTGGAGGCAGTTGAAAGCGTTCTTGACTGGCTGGCGAATCGGAAATCAAATACGTGTTGTCGATCACAATCGTTCGGTACTTCGAAAACTTTTAACGCGATTTGAACGAGGTGACATCGCCGGCCAGCCGTTACCGTCACGTCCACGCGGTGATGATCGCTACGAACTTCTGGGGAAATTACAAACCGTTTTGAGCGACCTCGGCTTCACCAGCATCGTGGTTCTTGTCGACCGAGTTGACGAGCCGCACTTGATCAACGGCTCACCAGAGCGAATGCGTGATCTGATTTGGCCTCTCTTCGATAACAAATTTCTCAAGCATCCCGGCATCGCCTTCAAGCTGCTACTCCCATCGGCGGTTTCTGGATTTGTGAACCGGCAGGAGAAGGAATTCTATGAGCGCTCGCGTTTGGACAAACAGAACTTGATCTCTTCACTGAACTGGACAGGGCAGGGGCTGTACGATGTTGCGAATGATCGACTGAAAGCGTGTGCTGAACTGAGCGAAGAGAAGCCCGGCATCCGCGATCTGTTTGCCGAGACCGTCACTGAGCAAGAACTCATTTCCGTCTTCGACCGACTCCGCGCACCGCGACATCTCTTCAAGTTTCTCTATCGATTGCTCGTCGATCACTGCTCCAAATACACAGAAGATTCTCCGGAATGGAAAATCCAGCGTGAGACAATGCAATCAACGCTTGCCCTGTTTATGAAAGACATGGAAGCCTACGACCAAAAACTTGGAACCGGGTAAGCAGATATTCTAGACTCCAAATGAAAATATCATGATGAAAAAGATGCCGTTGTTGATTCTATTTGTATTTGCCACTTTGTTCGACGCTCGCATTTTTGCCGAAGAACTAACGAAGCCGATGTGGGACTATTCTCCCGAACTACTAAGACCGTTCTGGGAACGAGACACAGTTCACGGAGAAACTGTGTTGTTCATCAAGGATGAAAAGACAAGCGAGGCGAAAGCGTCGGTGCTGTTTCCAATCACAAAAGTGCTGGCGGTTCGCAACTCGGCAGGCGATGTGACCTATGATGAGGGACGTGATTACCGCTGGGTATCGGAAAAACGCGAGATCGTTCTGCCCGCCGGTTCTCGGATCGTTTCTCATGTGCCAGCGGATATGCGTCGTCCAGCGGGTTCGCAGAAGCATCGGCTGACGCACCGTGATGGCAACGGAGAAATCTTCTTCGCCGGTCAACTCCAGTACGCTGCGATGCAAACTTGTATCACCTATCAACATAAACCAGAGAAGTGGAACACGCCGGTTCCACAGTTTGATGCACAAGCTTTGCCACGATCTGTCGACAAGCTTTTGAACAAACAGCCACTGTCGATTGTCGTGCTTGGGGACAGTATTTCGACCGGGTTAAACACTTCAGCCCTCTTTAATGCCGCTCCGTTTCAACCAGGTTACCCAGGCTTGCTGAAACGGCATCTGCAAGAAAATATTGGCAGCAAAGTGACGCTGACAAATCTCTCCGTTGGTGGAACCGCCACAAGCTGGGGAGTGAATCAAGTTGAGAGTGTTGTCAGCGCGAAGCCGGACTTGGTGATCCTGGCATTCGGAATGAACGATTCGGCAGGTGTCAGCACTGAAAACTATCAAGCCAACACCAAGAAGATGATTCACGACATCCGCGAGCAGTTGCCCAACGCCGAGTTTGTTCTCGTCGCCTCAATGCTCGGCAACCGAGACTGGACGACGCTGAAGCATGAATCGTTCCCGAAATATCGAGATGCATTAAAAGAGCTATGCGAACCGGGCGTTGCTCTTGCTGATATGACTTCCATCTGGACCGGGATTTTGGAACGCAAAAAAGACTGGGACCAAACCGGCAACGGCGTCAACCACCCCAACGACTTCGGACACCGAATCTACGCCCAGGTGATTGCGAAATTGCTGGATGCCAAGAAGTAGGGGCGTTGCTTCTGTTCCGCAAGATGACTTTTCGTCATTTGCAACATGCATCATTCTGTGGTTTGTTCGTGACACAGTTTTCTTACAATGGACACATGTTGTCGAACCCGGTAAGCTGGTTTTCACGGTGACCAAATCGCAACGGGACTCGATAAGGCGAAGCTATGGCGGACTCGCATCAAAGTAATCTAGCTGCTACCGATCACGATCAACCATCCACATCGCCACGGGCTCAATTACCGAAGAAGGCGTTTCGATCATTTGTTGCGATGATTCTGCTGGCTGTTGTTGTAATATATTTTGGTCAGGGTTTAATTCGCACTGCGGTCGACAAATCAATTGCTAAAAAGCAGGCATTTGGTGAATTGCAGATTAGTTATTATCGACCAATTATTATGTACGATTTCCACCCTCCCGAAACGGAAAGAGACTTTGAGCGTTACAAGAAGACGCAGGGTAAACTGTTGAAGTCACAGTTTGTACTCAATGC
>JAJDEL010000850.1 GCA_029259835.1 Planctomicrobium sp.
AAATCGCCAACCAATCGGATTCGATAAACTCATCCCAGGTGATAAAGACGGTCGCGGTGGCTTGGCAATTTGGCATATCGATGAGAATCAGCGCGACGCCTTAGACCGAGCCGGATTTCCGGGTCAACACAATTGGCCGAAAAACAAAAAACACTATCGGGTTGCCCTGCTTCAGGCAGATGGAGCATACGGTTTGGAGAAAGGCTTAGATAAAGGGAACAGCACCGATTTGTATCGCGGAACGCACACTTCAAATATCGGTCCGAGCACAGTCCCTTCCACGAGCAGTTACCACCTGGGCATTCTCATGGAGACCCCGAATGTCTTTTCGCAAATTTCGAATTCTGGAAGCACAATGAGTTTTCACTTCTCAGAGATGAAGTGAAACAGCACTGCTACACTTTGAGTAACGACTACCCCGTGGGTGTCGCGACCGACTCAATAATTCGCGAGATGATTTCTTCGATCGAGGTTCCTTCGGCTTCTGCTTTGTAATTGAGAAGCACGCGGTGCCGCAGAACCGGGTGGGCAATCGACTTGATATCTTCCACATTGACGTGTGAACGACCTTCCAGAAGTGCTCGCGCTTTCGCTGCCAAAATGAGATATTGCGATGCCCGTGTTCCAGCGCCCCAACTCACGTATTGATTCACAAAGTCAGGCGTCCCAGCCTGAGAGGGTCGAGACGCTGCGGTGATTTTGACGGCGTATTCAATGAGTTCCTTTGCGACTGGGACTGTTCTCACAACTTTATGAAACGCGATCACGTCAGCACTTGAGAAGAGTGCTTCAATCGGTGCAGCACTTCCAGAAGTCGTTCGCTCGACGACTGTAATTTCGTCTTCGACTGGAAGATAATCGATGACAACATTGAGCATGAAGCGGTCCAACTGCGCTTCCGGCAATGGATATGTTCCTTCCATCTCGATTGGATTCTGAGTCGCCAGAACAAAGAATGGTTCCTCGAGCGTATACGCGCGACCAGCGGCAGTCACTTGATGTTCCTGCATCGCTTCGAGCAACGCCGCTTGTGTTTTCGGTGGAGTCCGGTTGATTTCGTCCGCGAGGATCACATTGGCAAAAATCGGGCCTTTCACAAAATTCAACTGACGCTGACCATCAGGTGTTTCTTCCAGAATTTCGGTGCCAGTAATGTCCGCTGGCATCAGGTCAGGCGTGAACTGAATTCGACGAAATTCCAGATGAAAAATTTTTGCTATGGAATTGACGAGTAATGTTTTCGCCAGTCCTGGAGCACCGGTAATCAGACAATGCCCGCCAGCAAAGAGAGTGATCAGCACTTGCTCGATGACATCGTCCTGACCAACGATTGCCTTACTCAATTCATTGCGAATCAGTTGTCGAGAAGAGCGGACTTTTTCGACAATTTCTCGTTCCTGATCGAGTGCATTCTCTGCGGGCTCACTCATTCGTGTCGTCCTGATGTTTTGAAATTACGTTCTTGCCGCACACTTTAAAGTGTGTGGTTAAACGCTATTTCTTTTTCAATTACAGTAGCGCCGTTGCTTCATCAAAACCGCACATCAAATTGAAATTCTGAATTGCAACTCCGGCAGCGCCTTTGATCATGTTGTCGAGAACTGCCAGAACGATCAAGCGACCACGGACAATTCGCACAGTGATGTCGCAGAAATTTGTGTAGGTCACATCTTTCGTTTTTGGCAAATGAGAAACGACTCGAACAAACGGTTTGCCTGTATAAAACTTTTGAAGAATCTCCATCGCTTCAGCTTCTGTTGTCTTGTCAGTGAGGTCCGCGTAAATTGTTGCGAAGATACCACGATCCATGGGTGCCAGATGAGGCGTAAAGATCACTTCCACATTTCGACCGGAAACATCGCTCAACACTTGTTCGATTTCCGGCGTGTGTCGATGGCTCCCGATCGCATAGGCCGACAAACTCTCGTTGCATTCGGCATACAATGTGGCCACCTTCGGAGTTCTGCCAGCCCCTGAGACACCGCTTTTGGCGTCGATGATAATCGACTCGCAATTCACGATTCCATGATTGATGAACGGTGCCAATGCCAGAATGGATGTGCTGGTGTAGCAACCCGGGTTCGCAACGAGATCCTGCCCTTTGATTCGATCACCATTCAACTCTGGTAATCCGTAGACGGTATTCCCAAGTCGAGTCGGATCGGTATGCACGTGACCGTACCACTTCTCGTAAACGCCTGGGTCGTTCAGGCGATAATCCGCCGACAAATCGACAACTTTCAGCCCGGCGGAAAGAAGCGACGGGATACTGTCCATGCTTGCCTTATGAGGTAGACAACAGAACGCCACGTCCGCGTTATCAGCGATTTCATCGGTCGTTGGACTCGTGAATGAAACGTCGACGAGACCGGTTAACGAAGGATGAACACTCGCGACTGGGCCAGTTTCCGAGCGGCTGGTGACAACTGTCACTTCTGCCTGTGGATGCCGCTGCAACAACCGCATTACTTCCAATGCCGTATAACCCGTTCCGCCAATCACTGCGACTCGAACCACAAAACCGCCTTCTACCTGAATTTCTAAGTCCCATCCTTTCGCCGGACAATCTCGAAGAACGAAAGGTTCAGCCCATTCTGACGAGGTCAGGCACATGCAACAAGGATGGGGTCCATGTGGACTTTTCTTCAACGAGTTTCAGGGGATACTTTTCAAGTTGCCCGGATCACACCATAATGGCGACATCCTACCAAACTCCCTTTCCGCGAAAACTACGGAGCGAAGATGTCCAAGGCATTTCTCAGTACAAGTCTTTTATGCTTTTCTATGATTCTATGCTGCGGCTCCGTCTCGGCAGGAAACTGGACGAGTTGGCGCGGTCCGGCAGGGGATGGGACCGTTGCGACAGGGGGTTTCGCAGTCGAATGGTCCAGCGAAAACAACCTCGCCTGGAAAATCGACTTACCCAGTCGAGCTGGATCAACACCGGTCGTAATTGGTAACAAGATTGTTTTGACAGCGACAATTGAGAATGAGAACGGCGTTCTGTGCTACGACTTGAACGGCAAAGAACTCTGGCGCAAGACAATCGGCGATGTTCGCGAAGGCAAGCACAAGAAAGCGAGCGGGAGTAATCCATCACCTGTCACCGACGGCACGCACGTTTTTGTTTACTACAAAAGTGGCGATTTCGCAGCACTGGACCTCAACGGAAAAATCGTCTGGCAGAAGAACCTGCAAACAGCATACGGCGAAGATACACTGTGGTGGGATCTCGGCACGTCACCAGTGCTGACAAAAAAGCACGTCGTCATCGCCTGTATGCAAAGCCTGCCATCGCCTTCTTATCTGGCAGCCTTTGAAAAAGGGACCGGCAAAGAAGTCTGGAAGGTTGAGCGTGAATTAGGAGCACCGGAGGAAGCGGCTCAAAGTTATTCGACTCCTGTTGTCACAGAGTACAAAGGGCAGGAACAGATCGTCGTGCTAGGCGCAGACTTCGCAACGTGCCACTCCGCTAAAGATGGTCACGAGCTGTGGCGCGTTGGGACTCTCAACCCAGAACAGGAAAGATACTTCCGTTCGATTGCTTCCCCAGTCATTTCGAACGGCATCGTGATCGCCCCGTACGCTCGGGGAAAAACCTTGACCGCGATTCGCATGGGCGGCAAAGGGAATGTGACAGATTCGCACGTCCTGTGGACAAAAACCGGCCTCTCCGCGGACGTTCCAACTCCAGCGGCGAAGGACGGAAAGGTTTATCTCTGCACCGACAAAGGGACCATCGCCTGTCTGGATGCAGAATCCGGCAAAGAACTCTGGCAAACAGAAACTCCGAAACATCGCCTGAAGTTTAGCGCCTCACCGATCCTGGTTGGCGACTTGCTATACCTCGTTCGTGAGGATGCCACATCATTCGTCGTCGACACCAAAAAGCAAAAAGTGATCGCAACAAACAAACTTGGAGCCGATGAGTTCATCGTCTCAACGCCCGTTTTTGTCGATGGAAAAATCCTGATTCGTACTTTCGATCATCTTTACAGCATCGAGACAAACGCAAAGCGTGTTTCATCGAAATAGCGATCTTTGCAGATGAGCCGTTGCTTTGCCGTACACTTTCAGTGTACGGCTATACGTTGTCGATCTTCGTTTCTTTTGCACTCTCACTCATGCTTAAACAAATATTCTTTCTCGGAGACACATCATTACAAACCGCAGCCAGTTATCTGGCGGGCTGTTTGCATCACTCTGGTTGGACGTTCGATTATCTGCCAAGTGACCAACCACTCACGGAGTTGCATCTGGCAGAGCCGCATCAGCTTTACATCATCAGCGATTACCCGGCAGAGAACATTTCTGTCGATCTTCAAAAACGACTTGTTGAAAATGTCACCAATGGATCAAACCTCCTGATGATCGGTGGCTGGGAATCATTTCACGGTATGGGAGGCAACTGGGATGGGACTCCGATTGCCAATTTCCTTCCGGTTGAAGTCGCCTCCGAAGATGACCGCAGGAACTGCGACTCACCCGTCTTTCTCAAAGCGCACGGCGATCATCCCATTCTTTCCAACCTACCATGGAATGATCGAACTCCGCTGATCGGCGGGTATAATCGAGTCATTGCCAAGCGAGGCGTACAAACTCTACTGACAGCTGAAAGATACACTGCTGTTTCCTCGAATGGCGACTACAAACTCTCACACGAGTCAAGTGATCCCCTGCTGGTCGTCGAAGAAAACGGCAGCAGTCGTATCGCGACATTGTTGACGGACCTGGCACCTCACTGGGTTGGTCCGCTTGTCGATTGGGGAGACGACCGCATCGCCGCCCAAGCTCCAAACGCCGAAGGCATCGAAGTCGGAAATTTGTACTACCAGTTCGTCAGCCAACTCATCAGTTGGATCGGGCAATTTCCGCTTGAAAGTTCGAACTCCGTTTAGCCGGACACTTCAAGTGTCCGGCTAAAAACGCCCGCTTTCAATCAACGCGTTATCGGATATGATGTGGTGAATGTAATGACATTACTGAAGATATCGTTCGCAGAAAGAAACTCATGGAAAACGGAAACGCTATTGTTGGTCAGTCTGGGGGGCCAACTTCTGTTATTAATGCTTCACTTGTTGGAGTTGTTGAAACAGCGTTAAAGAACAAGAAAATCGGCACCGTCTACGGTATGCGATTTGGAATTGAAGGCGTTCTCAATAACAAGTTGCTGGATTTTTCCAAAGTCGATAGCAATACCCTAAAGCAACTGAAACAAACTCCAAGCAGTGCCTTAGGGTCGAGTCGTTTGAAATTACAGGACGAGCATTTTGGCCCCATCCTGAAACGATTGAAGCAGAAGAACATCCGCTACTACTTCATGATTGGTGGCAACGATACGATGGATACGATTCACCGTGTGGTTGAGTATGCCAGGGATCATGGTTGGGAAATGGCAGGCGTCGGCGTCTCGAAGACCGTCGACAACGACCTCTTCGGCACAGATCATACACCTGGTTTTCCCTCGGCGGCACGCTACGTCGCGATGAGCGTTCTGCAAGGCGGAGTATTAGCCCGCGACATGCAGCGTGTCGACCAGTTCGTCGTCTTTCAAACCGTCGGACGCAGTGCCGGTTGGCTCCCAGCTGCCGCTGCCGCCGCACGCCGAAAAGCTGGTGACCCACCGCACATTATCTTATTGCCTGAAAGACCATTCCATCGCAAAAACTTCCTCTCCGCTGTGAAGAAGACGTACGACAAAAAAGGCTTTGTTTCAATTGTCTGCGGAGAAGGGATTACGAATCCGGATGGCTCGCCAGTCAGTGCTTCTGGCACAACCGACAAGTTCGGCAATACAGAATTTGGAGCCATGGGCGGTACGAGTGCTGCGATGATTTTGCATCGCATCCTCAGTGATGAATTCGGCTGGCGCGGCGAATTTCAGGTCTGTGAGTCACTGCAAATGTCAGCCGGAGATCGCACCGTTCCCCTCGATATCAAGGAAGCCTACGGCTGCGGAAAGAAAGCCGTTCAACTGGCTGCCAGCGGCGGAAGCGGGGTCATGGTGACCATTGATCGCGTTTCCAAACGAGGCGAACCGTACAAGTCCACCTACGGCACCGCCCCACTAAGCGAAGTCGCCAACCACGAACGTCCAATGCCTGACAAGTACATTGCAAAGAACGGCATGGACGTCACGAAAGCATTTCTCGATTACCTCGACCCATTGATTGGCGATCTCCCGGACTACGCATCGTTGCCGAAGTAATAGGCGTCTCTCTTTGATGATCAGAAATTGAACCACCGAGTCACAGAGACACGGAGAAAGAAGGAAGCCAACTCGTTGCATGTGAGGGGATATCAGAAGCCGTTGGCTGAGCAAATTCCCAGTTTGCTGAACATCCGTGTGTGTGCGACAAAAGCAATACAATTCAAGAGTAGCGGGTGGCTGTCCCTTTCTGTTGCCGGGGGCAAACTGCCGTTCACGTCTCATTCAAACAAGCTCTCGTTTGCCGACTTCATCTCAGTGACATACGATGATCGATGTAAAATTTGTCACCAATTCTTCCCCTATTTTCTCTGTGGCTCCTTGTCTCCGTGGTGAATTTATTTTTCACCGACTAAAATCTACGAAGATCACATCAAGGCATCCTCAACTCTCAACGATTCCATCATGAACTCCATAGACGAAAAATACACAGCGTTTGGTCTCACCACGGACATGCTGGCGACGCCGCAAATCGTTCGCGACTTCGATCCAGATCGGATGAGTAAAACCGCCGAAGCAATCGAACGCGTTGGCAAGCTGCTGCTGACCGGAGAAGGTTCCAGTCGCATTTTCCCAGCGAAAAGTGCAATGCAGGCCGCGCGTCAGCAAGGCTGGTCCGTCGAACTACATACGGAAGCTGGCAGACAGGCTCAGGAATACAACCTCGGTGACTGGGCAGTTTTCGCACTCTCCAACTCTGGTCGAACGGCGGAAGTGATTGGGCTGTTTACCAAACTCGCTGCGGCAGGGCATCAACATCTTTACAGCTTGACTGCGTTCGAGGACTCCAAACTTGAATCGGTCGCGACGGAAGGGTACGTCCTGAAATGTGGTAAGGAAGGCGCCGTCGCAGCAACGAAAAGCGTTGTTGAACAGGCACTCTTTTACCGTGCTTTGCTCGCACAAATGGAAGGTGAAACGGGTCTCAAAGACCGACTGAGTGAGCTTGGCGACAAGATGAATGAGGCTCTGACTTTGGAGATTGATTCTGCACTCACCGAGCGAATTGCCCAGGCTGGCACAATTTACTGGGCTGGTCGCAATGATGGCGTGAGCGAAGAACTGGCACTGAAGACTAATGAAATCACTCGTAAACCTTCCGACTTTCTCGAAGGAACATACGCGGTTCATGGCGTTGAAGAAGTGATGACTGCCGACGATGTTGTGCTGTGGGTCGACCCCTACGCCGACTCCGAAGAAAAGTTCGATGATGTCCTGCAAAAAGGAGTTGGCCTGACAATCATCGCGATTGCCGACCGGGAGACACGTTTCCCGACAATCCAAATTCCAGATGCAGGCGAACTTTCGCCGTTCGTGCAAATGTGTGCCGGTTGGAGTATTCTCGTCGAAGTGGGTCTCGCGCTCGGAATCGATCTCGACAAACCAGAACGCGCACGCAAAGTCGGAAACGAGTTTGAAGGTTAAACGTCACAGTCTCAGATCCTTCAATTTATTATTCATTCAGGCGATTGAGCAAGCATGAATCAGGTCATTCCGATTGAAGCTCAATTGAGTGATGTCCTCAAACGTTACTGGGGTTACGAATCGTTTCATGACTTGCAGCTTCTGGCGATGACGGCAGTGTTGGAAGATCGAGATTCACTCGTTGTGCTGCCGACCGGTGGTGGGAAGTCGCTTTGCTATCAGGCACCTGCGATGTGTCGTGACGGGATGGCAGTTGTTGTCTCGCCGCTCATTTCATTGATGAAAGATCAGGTCGACGCACTGACAGCGAACGGGATTTCAGCAGCGTACATCAACAGTACGCTCAGTGATGCTGAAAAGTGGAACGTTGCCGACCGCATCAAATCTCACGAACTCAAGCTGCTCTATCTCGCACCAGAGAGGATCGGCGGCGGCGGTCGAGTTCTGGATTTGCTGGAGCAGGGGAATGTTTCCTTTTTCGCAATCGATGAGGCGCACTGCATCAGTCAATGGGGTCATGATTTTCGGCCTCACTATCGTGAATTAAAACTCTTGCGAGACCGTTTTCCTGATGCGGGTTTTCACGCCTACACAGCGACAGCAACCGAACGTGTTCGAGATGACATCGCACAACAACTTGGTTTGCACGAACCAGAAACTCTGGTCGGTAATTTTGATCGTCCGAATCTCTACTACCGGGCTGCCAAGAAAGACAATGTGATCGGTCAGGTCAAGAAAGTCGTTGACCGACACCCGCAAGGTTCCGGGATTATCTACTGCATCAGCCGTAAAGAAGTTGAAAAGGTGACAGCTCAGATTCGCGAAATAGGCTACAAGGCCGCCGCATATCACGCCGGAATGCCAGACGTGGACCGAGCAGGAAATCAAGAAGCGTTCATCAAAGATAAAATTCAGATCATCGTTGCGACGGTCGCCTTTGGGATGGGAATCGACAAGCCGGACGTCCGCTTCGTTATTCACACTGGTGTCCCGAAAACGATGGAGAACTACCAACAGGAAACTGGTCGCGCCGGTCGCGATGGCCTGGAGTCGGAATGTCATCTGTTCTACGGAGGAAACGATGCTCGAATCTGGAAAATGATTTTCTCGGATCAACCTGATGCGGTTCGTAAGATCTCTCTGGACTCGCTGCAAACGATGATCGACTTCTGCCACAGCGTCGATTGCCGTCACCGCAGCTTGGTGAAACACTTCGGTCAGGAATTGGAAAAGGATTGCGAAACAGCGTGCGACGTCTGTGCAGGCTCGATTGAAATCGTGAAAGACTCGCAGAAGATCGGGCAAATGATTCTCTCTTCAGTCTACCGACAACAGGAACGATACGGCGTGACGTACACTGCCCGTGTGCTGAAAGGAATGCAAGACGAACGAATCGTATCCAATCAGCATGATGAATTAAGTACGTTCGGTTTGCTTAAGGAGAAGACTCTGAAGGCGATTCAGGACTGGATTGGTCAGCTTGTCGGACAAGGATTTCTTCTGCAAGTTGACGACGATGGATTTTCGATTCTCAAAATCAGCGAGACCGGTAAACAGTTATTAAAAGGTGAAGCTTCACCGAAGCTGATCGCACCTGTCAAAGAGGATTCCAGTGGAACATCGAGATCCAAGGCTTCGAAAACACGTTCGATGGAAGGTGTTGAGGTCGAACTCTTTGAGGCACTGCGAGTCTTGCGAACGGCGAAGGCGCTGGAGAAGAATGTCCCACCGTATGTTGTTTTTGGTGATGCCGCATTGATCGATATGGCTCGGCGGTTTCCATCAAGTGAAGCGAAGTTTCTTGAAGTCCAAGGCGTTGGACAAAAAAAATGCGAAGAGTACAGCGAAGATTTTCTCGCTATTATTCGGACATACTGTGAAGAGAAAGGCCTACCACTTGATGTCGACGTCGATGCGATTCTCGCCCAGAGCGAACCTGTTGAAGCGCGCGATCCTTCGGCGAACAGTATTCAGTCGTTCGATTTATTCGAACAAGGCTTGAGCATCGAAGTGATCGCCAAAAAAATTGGTCGAGCGAAATCGACTACCGAAGGCTATCTCACTGACTACATCCGCAGCCGAAAAATCACTGACCCGTCTCCATGGGTCGATGCGTCGCTCATCACTCAAGTCCAAGAAGTAATCGAAGAAATTCGCCCAACAAGATTAAAACTCCTCTTCCTGCACTTCGAGGGGAACATCGACTACACCACGTTGAGAATTGTTTCCGAGTGCTACCGGAATCGAGATCAGTAGCGGTATTCACTATCATCAAACACTGTAGGGTCCGCTGTGCGGACCATTGATTGGACATTTAGTTTTCGGTCCGCACAGCGGACCCTACGCAGAGACACGTGCACCTATGAAAAACATTCTTGTCATTGGCGGAGGGTCGATTGGAGAACGGCACTTACGCTGCTTTTTGAAGTCTGGTCGTGCGAAGGTTTCGCTGTGTGAACTTCGCTCCGAGATTCGGGAACGGATCGAGCAGGATTATGATGTCGCTGGGACTTTCGAATCCCTCGAAGAAGCACTTTCCATTTCCTTTGATGCCGCTGTGATCTGCACGCCAGCTCATTTACATATTGGGATGGCTCAGCAACTGGCAGAGAAAGGACTCTCTCTGCTGATCGAAAAGCCGCTCAGCATCGCCACCGATGGTGTCGAAAACCTGATCGAAACAGTCAATGGCAACAACCTTTCGGTCTCGATTGCGTATGTCTC
>JAJDEL010000086.1 GCA_029259835.1 Planctomicrobium sp.
ATTCACCTGGTATCTTATTCGAGACTGCCGAGACATCAAGACCGACATCAAGGAGTCGGTCGTGAACAATTTGCTCAACTTGCCGAGAGTGCAAACGACGGTTTTGGCGTAGCCCAAAGGCAACATTTTCGAAGACAGTCAAACTGTCAAAGAGTGCTGCCCCCTGAAATAAATAACCAAACCGCAAACGCTCTTTGACGATCTCTTTTTCTGTCCGATCTTGTACCGAACGCCCACCCCAGTTCACCTCCCCCTGAGTCGGCTTGAGGAGATTCATCATCAGTTTCATTGTTACGCTTTTCCCGCAACCTGATTCGCCAATGAGAACCAACGTCTTTCCAGTCTCAACCGACAACGTGATCTCTCTCAGCACCGACTGAGAGCCGAACTGTTTCGAAACGTCACGAAGTTCAATGAGTGAAGACATGCTCTTTTTTTAAGTTTGACTACCAAAGGATGCGGTAAAGGTGCATCAGGAAGTAACCAAGAAGAAAGTCGATGGCGAGAATGACAACGAATGAATAGACGAACGCTTCCGTCGCAGCCTGTCCAACGCCTTCAGCGCCTGCCCGGCTATGGAACCCACGATGGCAAGCAATCAACGAGATAGACGCCCCAAAGAAAACACTTTTGAGAATCCCACTAAACAGATCAAAGCTGGTGACGAATCGTTGTGAATGAAACCAATAGAAGAAACTTTCGACGCCGAGAACTTGCGTACTAAACCACCAGCCAGACAAAACGCCTATTCCGTCCGCACAGAGAGTCAACATCGGGATCAAAAGAACACACGCCAAAAAACGGGGCACGACGAGATACGCAATCGGGTTCGCCCCTAACGCTGTAAGAGCATCAATCTGCTCGGTGACCCGCATCGTTCCTAACTGAGCCGCAATCGCACTTCCGACACGACCAGCCAACATCACCGCTGCCAGAACCGGCCCAAGTTCTTTCAGCAAAGTCACATTCACGACCGTGCCGAGTTGGTTCTCCATGTGCATTAATTCAAACTGTTCAAATGCCTGAACAGCGAGGACCATGCCAATAAAGCCTCCAGTGATGAAAACGACAGGCACACTTTTGACACCGATTTCATACAAGACCGGCCAAAGGACATTCCCCCGCGGCCAACCTGGAAGAATCCACGACAGCATCCGCAGGCCAAAGATCGTCATATCGCCTGCAAGAGAGACGAAATCGACGACGATTCGCCCCAACAGATGAAAGGGAGTATCGCGCGGCTGGGTTGTCATCCTTGAATTCATAGTCGCCAGCAGATCCTTCTGCTTGATAGAGGCATCGCAATGTAAGCAGAAGTCTATACCAATAGATGCCAAGGCAGCGAGACTGATTTCGCCCTTGCCATCGCCCAGAGATCGATCGCTTAACTCCAGTCAAAAAGATGCCTGAGTCGCATAAAACTCTCAATTCGGACCAAATCCACCGAAACACCACAAGTACGCAAAGTATTTCTTAGCAATAACTTACGCAACAGTGAACTCAAGCAGTTGAAAACAATAACGAGAATGAAAAGTTTGCTGTTAAATTTCCACCGATGATTTCGTTAATGGTGACGACTCTGCTGTTCCACATATCTTTTCGAGGGCTTGCGGAAGATGCGTACATCGGCATTTCGCTCGCAGCTTGTTTCTGATCGTCGAAATCAGCCGTTACCGATCTCTGATTGGCACGGCAAATTTTGTGCGCGCCGAGGCTTCAGTCTGATTGAATTGCTGGTCGTCATTGCAATTATTGCGCTGCTTGTCTCGATGTTGATGCCAGCAGTGCAGCGAGCGCGTGAAGCAGCTCGCAATTCAAGTTGCCAAAACAACTTGAGGCAGCTAGCCCTCGCTTCGCACAATTACCTTTCATCTCATCGGACGTTTCCATCAGGGACTGTAAGAGCAGCCGGGTTTTGCCCTGAAAGAGTGTTATTCAACCAGGGAATCACTGTCGATGTCGCGAGTCAACCAGACGGCTTCAACGATCAATTTTTCCCCAACCCTACATTCGGTTCGGAGTGGACCATTTGGAGCCAGCAGCCATCGCGCCCGAATGAATGGCAAGTCACTCTCAATAGTTGGACGCTCTCTGGGAACTGGGGTTGGCATGCCTTGATTATGGGACAACTGGAGCAGTCAAATTTGCAACCCAATTTTAGCCTGTCAAAACTTGACCCGGAGAATTGGAACAAGATTCACCAACCGATTCCAACCTTTGTCTGTCCAAGTCGTGCACTTCCTAAATCCCGACCAGCGGCACTTGGTTACTTGTCGTATGCAGGAGTTTCCGGTTATGGATGCCAAGGATCTGCGTGTGAAAGAAGGCTGAATAATCAAGATCCCTGTTCACGACCAAGTGTCCCCTTCGCAACATCGGAGACTTACAATGGAATCCTATTTCCAAACTCCTCTATTGCTGACAACGATATCATCGACGGGCTTTCCAATACTCTTTGCTCTGGAGAAACACGATTTGGCTTTTGGGGATCGGAGGCATCAGCGATTGCTCAAGTTTGTGAAAGCCAACCTTTATTCAACGCCTTTCATGATTGCGTCGCTTGCGATCCTCTAGGTTGTCCACCTGACATCAACTTCGCAAACGAATTCGGATTTGGAAGCGACCATGGGAGCGTCGTGAATTTCGCTTTCGCAGATGGTTCGGTCCATTCGCTTGCCACGAACATCAATCGAGATATCTTCGCAGCCCTCACCACCCGTAGCGGCAGAGAAGCGATCCCAGAGCAGTTCTAAGGACTAATTGCAATTAACTCAAATCGTCTACAGCCCCAACCATGGCAATGGAGCTTTCGCAGGTGGCAAGGTGACGAGTTCGACGCCGTTCACATCAGGGTGGTCCATCACTTCTTTGAGTGCTTCGGCGGAAGGAGCGTTATCAAGGTTCATTACGGCGATCGCGTCGCCGCCTGGCTCGTTCTTTTCTCGACCTAAAGCCATGTGGGAAATGTTGACGTTGTGCTTGCCGAAAGTTGTGCCAATCGCACCGATCAATCCTGGCACATCTTGATGCCGGTAGATCAGCATTAAGCCATCGAGGTAGGCTTCCAACTGGTATTCGTTCAGCCGAACGAGTCGTAAGAAGTCATTACCAAATGTCGTGCCACCGGCGGTGATTTCACGTTTGTCAGTCTGTACTGTCGCGGAAATCATTGTGGCAAAAGCACCGATTTCGGTCGTGGAAGTTTCAGTGATTGCAATCCCACGTTCCTGAGCCGTGAGACAGGAATTTACGATGCTCACGTTTTCATCCAGTGCTGCCGAAAGCAGCCCTGAAGTGAATGCGCTGGTGATCAGTTTGGTGGGCTTCGAAGTGACATCACCTCGGTATTGAATCTCTGCGGCCTTGATTCCTTCGCCGCGAGCGCCTTGTGCAAGTAACAAACCCAGTCGATACGCCAGATCGAGATAAGCCCGCGCACCTTCAAGTTCCTTCCCTGAAATCGGGACCATGTTTACTGCCGAACGGACTTCATTCTTCGTCAGAAAATTGCAGACAATATCAGCGGCTTCAACTGCGACTTGTTCTTGAGCCTCGGCGGTCGAAGCACCAAGGTGAGGGGTGCAAACAACGTTGGCGAAGCTCGCAAGCTTGTCGTTGGCGCCCGCTTTTTCCGTCACGTACACATCCAGAGCTGCACCACCAACATGTCCTGATTCCAAAGCGTCGGTCAATGCCTGTTCGTTGATGATTCCTCCGCGCGCACAATTCACGAACCGAATTCCAGGCTTCATATTGGCGATCCGTTCAGCGTTGATGATCCCGCGAGTTTCATCAGTCAATGGAGTATGCACGGTGACGACGTCACACTGAACCAGCATCTCATCGATATCGCGGTACAATTCAATGTTCTGTTCGGCTGCGCGATCTTCACTCAGAAAAGGATCAAAGCCGAGAACCTTCATCTCTAATCCATTACAGCGACTCGCAACTGCCAGACCGATTCGTCCCAAGCCGACAACTCCAACGGTTTTTCCAGCGAGTTGTGTCCCTGCATAAAGTTTGCGATCCCAGCGTCCTTCGCGCATCGACTGAGAGGCGGGACTGATGTTACGGCACAGCCCCATCATCATCGCTATCGTCTGTTCTGCGGTACTCAGGGTGTTACCGTCAGGAGTATTTGAAACAATAATTCCCTGCCTCGTTGCCGCTGTCAGGTCGACGTTATCGACACCAACGCCAGCTCTGGCAACAACTTTCAGCCGAGTTTGACCTTCCAAGACTTCCGCTGTCAGTTTCGTGCCACTCCGAATGACGACTCCATCGGCGATTTGAAGTGCTGATTTGAGCGCCTCGACCTCTTTGTGAATCTCCGGCTGGTAATCCAGTTCAATTTCTGGATGATCTTCCAGCAATTTCAGACCAATTGGTGAAAGGTTGTCACTCACTAAAACGCGAAACATGGGTTCTCTCTCGGTATCGTTCAGACCCGATTTTCTCAGGAATACCCCGTTCCATGAATAACACAGTGCGACATGGTTGGGGCAGTGAATCAGACCGTGTAGCATAGGGGACGCAATGAGAGCGCCAAGCGTTCGCAGCCAAGATACAGAGAATGAGAAACTGATGAAATCCGACGAATTACGCAATCTTCAAGCACCGTGGAAAGAGAAGTTCCGCTCCGACCCACAATCCGCAATCGCAACGATTTCCACAAAGGGAACGGTCGATTTTGATGCAATCGCTTGCCAAATAGATGATGAGGCAGACGCCCCGACCGTTGCTGGTTTACACCCGATGGCTGGTGGAGACGGCAGTTTCGCCTGTGCGGCTGAGAAGTTACTGGAAGCTCTCGTCGGTTGTGCAGGCGTCACACTGGCTGCGGTTTGTACGGCGATGGAGATCTCTATCGATTCCGCAATCCTTGCAGCAGAAGGAGATATGGATTTTCGCGGAACATTGGGAATCGACCGGACAACACCGGTCGGATTCACAGAGGTTCGGCTACAATTTCAGTTTCGCTCCCCAGAACCAGATGAAAAACTTGCCAAAGCTGTGCAGCTGGCTGAGCGGTACTGCGTCGTTGCTCAGACAGTCAAAAACGTCTCAGTGAACTGGACACGAGTAGAATAACTTGGAGAATTAAGGATGGATTTGGTCTCTCAAAATTGAGTGGAGAACACTGTTTGTCGAAATCACCAGAAGATCCTTTGACGATCTACTGTCCGGGCTGCAACGAAGCGTTTCTTGGCATGCCGCAGGACGAGGACTGCCCTCAGTGTGGAATGCCCGTTCCCTCAGCAGATATTTCGCAGCTAAAGACAATGCTCTGGAAGTCCGCCTCTGACTGGAACGGAGAAACTCCTTCGACAAAATCCAAAGCCGAGGAACATCTCGAATCTCTGATTGGTCAAACGCTCGACAAGTACAGCATCGAATCTCTGCTCGGTCGCGGCGGCATGGGGTGGGTTTTCCTCGGACGTCACTTGCATTTAAATCGCTCATGCGCGATTAAAGTTCTCTCCCCATCGCTACTCGAATCCGACCCAGATTACCTCGACCGCTTTTGTACAGAAGGTCAAGCGGCGGCGGCACTGGTTCATCCGAACATCGTGACAGTTCATGCAATTGGTCAACAGGATCGATTGAACTATCTG
>JAJDEL010000851.1 GCA_029259835.1 Planctomicrobium sp.
AACAGACTGCGGCGTGTCATGTGCTGATGGTATTCGTCGAATGGATTCATGGTGTAATTCCTCTTGAGTCGGGTGGTCCGATTCAGTTCTTGCTGACGACTTCGTCCATGTTCAAGACGATATTTGCTACCATTGTCCAAGCAGCCAACTCGACGACATCAAGCGAACCGTCCGGTGGAATTGCTCCGACAGAGATCATTTTCTTTGCTGAATCAATATCGTCTTTGTAAGTGTCTCTTTGGTACTCCAACAGTTTTTGCAATTCTACGATCGTCGTAGCCTGCGCGTGCCGTGCAGTTGTCAATTTCAACATCTGCTTCAAGCGTGCAGCATCGGATTCCAATTTTGCGTTCAGCACTCGTTCAGCAAGCACTCTGGCAGCTTCAAAGAACTGAGGGTCGTTGAGCAGCAAAAGTGCCTGCAATGGTGTGTTTGTTCGTTCACGTCTAAGAGTACAGGCTTCGCGGGAAGGTGCGTCAAAAGTGCTCATTTGAGGAGGTGGCGAAGTGCGTTTGACAAAAGTATAGAGCGTACGACGATGAATTTTGTCACTACCTTCATCCGCTTTAAAGCGAACCGTATCGGATCCACTGTAACCGACAGAAAACCACAGGCCGTCCGGCTGCGGAGGCTTGACGCTAGGACCACCAATTTTTGAAACGAGCAATCCGCTCACCGCCAGCGCCTGATCGCGTAACATCTCAGCATCCAATCGGAATCTCGGTCCGCGAGCGAACAGGCGATTCTCCGGATCGATGACAAGCACTTCCTGCGTCACGGTCGAAGACTGCCGATATGTGGCCGACATCACTAGGTCTTTCATTAACTCTTTAACATTCCAGCCCGATGTGCGGAAATCGACAGCCAACCAATCGAGTAGTTGCGGATGTGACGGTGGCTCACCTTGACTGCCGAAGTCTTCGGAAGTTTTTACAAGACCAGTACCAAAAACCTGTTGCCATAATCGGTTCACGGTCACTCGAGATGTCAGTGGGTGCTCGTCGGAGACAAGCCACTTCGCCAGCCCCAAACGATTGCGTGGCAAATCGTCCGCCATCGGTGGGAAAATCGCCGGAGTGATACGTTCAGTGGGATCACGTTTGCGATCATATTCACCACGTTCGAGCAAGAATGCCTGTCGTACATCTTTCCTCTCGCGGAACACCAGCGACGTTGTGATATTCTTTTTCAAGGCCGCTTCTGCTTCGCGTTGTTTCTGAATCTCGGCACTTTGATCGCGGTAAACTGAGTCAAATTGAGTCAGATAATACATCAAGAGCTGTTCGACTTGTTCGGGACTGCGTTGATCAGCATCAATTTCCAGCAGCGGTTTGATCTCGGCGGTGATTGCGATTTGAGCGGCCTCGGAGTCTGAAAGCTGCCTGTTGTAAAAACGAACATCGTCAATCGAGCCGCCAAGAAATGGCTGCGTCTGGTCGCGACGTCCGAGTTGCAACGGTTTGCTTGTATTAAAGTCGTACTTGCCAAGTTGATCGCTCTTGATGTCAACGTTCTGTCGTTTGCCATCGACGAAGACTGCGACCCCGGTCGCTCGTGCTGAACCATCGTAGGTGACCAAAACATGATGCCACTTGTTCGGTTTCAGCACTTCTTTTGAAGTCAACACGTTCATCCCCAAATCCGGCGCAGAGCGAGCAAGGAAAACACGCACGCGACGTTTATCAATTTGAAGTTCGTAGCCGGTGTTTCGTGCCTGATCCATTTTGGAAATTGCTGCGCCAGTGACATCGCCGGGCGTACGAATCCAAGCTCCGAAACTAAACTTGTCTGCTCTCTTAAAAGCAGCAATATTTCCAAGACTGACTACGGAATTTTTGTTGATGAATTGAAGTCCACCGTCTCTTTGTCCCTCAATCCATTTTGCTTGACCAGCAACAGTGGCGGGCTTCTTTTCGTCGAGTCTGTTGGCAGCCTTGCTCCCTGAATTCTCATCAAGTGGCAAGTGGATGATCAGTCCCTCCGGGTCAGCAGTCTGAAGTCTGATCTGACTTCCTGATTTCCGTAGTTCACTTTGCCATGCCGTCCAGGCCGAAAATGACGCAGTCACTTCCCCACGCCGAGTGCGATGAGCCTCTTCGATACTTTTTCTCTTGACGACGATGGCATTCTGAGCCGCTGTTTGTTCATCGGTCGGCACGTAGACAAACGGTGCATGATCCTTAACATTGCCATCCATGGCGGGACCATCGATGTTGTTGAAGAACGCGAACAACTGATAGTACTCAGTATGCGAAATCGGGTCATACTTGTGTTCATGGCATACTGCACATCCAACAGTCAGTCCCATGAAGACCTGTCCCGTGGTGTCGACTCGATCGATCACGTTGCGCACGTGAAATTCTTCGGGAATTGTTCCTCCCTCGTTGGTCGTAACGTGACATCGATTGAACCCAGTCGCAATCTGTTGATTAAGCGTCGCATTCGGCAACAAGTCACCGGCAATCTGTTCGATGGTGAAGCGGTCAAACGGCATATTGTCGTTGAACGCTCGAATCACCCAATCGCGGTAAGGCCATATTTCGCGATAGTTGTCCAGATGGAGTCCATGCGTGTCACCGTATCGGGCAGCGTCCAGCCAAAACCTCGCCATATGTTCGCCATAATGTTTTGACTTCAACAGACGATCAACAACACGCTCATAGGCATCGGGCGATTGGTCATTCAGGAATGCGTCCACCTCTTCCAGCGTGGGCGGCAGCCCTGTCAAGTCGAACGTAACACGTCGAATCAGCGTTTCGCGAGGTGCCGGACGACTGAGAACGAGTCCTTCCTTCAGTAGTCGAGCAAGGATGAAGTGATCGATCTCACTTCGCGGCCAGTCGGTGATTTCAGGATCGTTTGCGGCAGGACTTGGCAGCGGTGCCTTCACTGGCGGTTCAAATGCCCAATGTTCGTGATAGTCAGCACCTTGCTCGATCCAGCGACGCAACAATTCAATCTGTTCGGCAGTCAGCTTCTTATTGCCTTCAGGCGGCATTCGCTCGTCTTCGTCATCGGAGATGATTCGCTGGTAGAGACTGCTTTCCGATGGCTTACCAGGAACGATTGCCTTGTGCCCATCCAAATCCGTGAACGCTCCAGCCCGAGTGTCGAGACGCAGACCTGATTCGCGACTCGCCTCAGCAGGTCCATGACACGCAAAGCAGGCGTTCGATAGCAACGGCCGGATATCGCGACTGAAGTCGACCGGTGCAGCACCAGCATCGTTCGTCTGGGCAATCAAATTTGATGCCAACACAAGCAACAACGCCGTTGCTCCGACAATCACGATGCTAGCGAGTTTCGTCATCTTCATCAATCACCTTTCCAGATAGGTCAATCACGAACGAATTTTCAATCATGAAGCAAACATTCCCCATGTTCGTTATGCCATAATGCCAGCGACAGGTTTCGCCGGAGCAACTCCAATGAGCTTTTGATCGAGACCCTGAAATTTGAAGGACAGCTTGTTGCAATCGAGTCCCAGCAAGTGCAGGATGGTGGCATGTAGGTCGTAGGTGGGGACGATGTTTTCGGTCGCATTGAAGCCGAGTTCATCTGTCTCACCGTACGTGATTCCGCCTTTGATTCCTCCGCCGGCCAGCCACATTGTAAAGGCATTGGGATGATGATCGCGACCATCGTTGCCGCCTTGCACCATCGGTGTGCGACCGAATTCACCACCCCAAATGACCAACGTGTCTTTCAACATATCCCGTTGCTTCAAGTCCGTAATGAGCGCCGCACAGGCTTGTTCAGTGTCTTTGCAATTGTTCTTAATGCCGCTAGTCAATCCGCCGTGTTGATCCCACGCTTCATGGAAAATCTGCACAAAGCGTGTCCCTTTTTCAAGCAAACGGCGTCCAAGCAGGCAGCTATTCGCAAATGAAGGATTTCCAGGTTCCGCACCATAGAGATCAAGAGTTTCCTTGGTCTCCTGAGTCAGGTCAACGACGTCGGGGGCTTCGGCTTGCATCCGAAACGCCATCTCGAAAGAGTTAATGCGTGTTGCGATTTCCGGATCATGCATCTCTTTCAGACGCAAACGATTGAGATCATTAATGGCATTGAGTGAAGCATGTTGCAAGTCCCGATCAACACCACGCGGATTCGACAAATACATCACCGGATCGCCGCTGCCTCGAAACTGCACTCCCTG
>JAJDEL010000852.1 GCA_029259835.1 Planctomicrobium sp.
GTCGACTGACTTCGTCCAGTTGATGAGTCGAAAATAGAACAGTTCGATCATCTCGGCAAATTCCCCGCAAGACTCCGTCCATGAAATCATCACGGGCAATCGGGTCCAATCCCGAGAGCGGTTCATCAAGCACGAGCAAGTCTGGTTCGTGCGCCAAAGCAATCAGTAACGATAACTTGGCTAACATGCCTTTGGAGAGCGCGCGAACTCGGCGTTGGCTTGGAAGCTGGAAGACATCGAGAAGTTCTTCACACAGATCCCCATTCCAACTTTGAAACATAGACTGGGAAAAACGGAGAGCCTCGGCGACAGTCATCCAGCGGTAAATATAATGGGACTCAGGAACATATCCGACATTTTGTTTGATGGTCGAAGCGGAGTGCGAGATGTCCATGCCGAGAACACGAATCGTGCCACTTGTCGGTCTCAGCATTCCCATGAGCATCTTTAGTGTCGTACTCTTACCAGCTCCATTTGGACCAAGTAAGCCGAGCGTTGAGCCGCGAGGAACAGACAACGTTACTCCTTCGACAGCTGCTGTTTTTCCGAATCGTTTGCTCAGTCCATTGAGTTCAATGGCGTTTGTGCTGTCGGTCATTTCTTTTTCCTCGCACTGACGAGGCCGGAGTTCAATGTCTCCTCAAATAATTCACGAATTCGAACTGGCTGCACCTTTGCGTCCAAAGCACCTGAGATGCCCTGTTGAAAGAATGTGACAAGTTCCCGCTCGTGTTTTTTACGAGCTGTTTTGCTTTGGCGCTGGAGAACAAACACGCCGAGTCCGCGTCGTGACTCGATAACTCCTTCTCGATCAAGCTCCTCGTACGCGCGTTGCACAGTGTTTGGATTGACTCGAATTTGAACTGCGAGCGCCCTGAGCGACGGCAGTGCCTCACCCGGGCGATATACTCCAGCGTCAATGGCATCGCGAATTTGCTCTACAATTTGCCTGTAGATCGGAGTGTTACTTTTCGGGTCGATGATCATCGTTAATTCTCTGGTGAACTGGTGAACTAGTGCAGTGTGTTGCAACTGGCGTCCAGAGGCAACAATGATCGGGAAAAAGGTCAGAAATTTCATGCTGGAGACGACCGTAGTGGTTCAATCCTAAAAGAAGTGCGTCACGCCCAGGTAGAGTTGACATTATGTTTCACGCAGAGGCTCGTTCAGAGTTTCGGTTCATGAAGATGCGGGGGAGGCATGCCCTACTTGAATTGAAGGCTCAGGACAGTGGCACTTGGCTGATTGCAAAAGTCGGACGCAGGAACGTGGAAGAAGAGCGAGAGTCAGAGAAACAAGCGTTGATTGATTTGTAAGATTCTGAGAGACTTAGTACGCCTTGGTGGTGCTTGAGTGCACAAGGTCGATGTTTCGTCGACCCGGTCCAGATGCGGCCGTAAAAACTCCAGAGAAAGCGTGATCCCCGCTATCACGGCGACACGCTTTTGCAAGGCAATTCGAGTAGGTCAACAATTGTTGACCTACTCGTTCTATCTTTGTTTCAATTTTCCCAACAGAGTCACTTTCCACTCGAGGTACGAATGTCTGCAAAAGGGACTTTTCGATTCGTCAGTGGTTGTGGTCTCTCGACAATCGTCGTGTCCTCAATACTTTTATTGATTGCCCAAGCAGATTCACAGTATCTCCTGGGGTCGCTTATTGTGATTTCGCTGCTTGTTCTCTGGGGCTGGTGGGGTGCGTTTCAACAACTGACTTCCAAGCATCCCTGGCATTGGTTCCGGACGCGCATGGGTTGGGGACTCGGTCTTAGCGATTTAGCGAAACGACTTGATGTTTCAGTTGATGAACTGATCTCACATCAACCTCAGTATTCACAGAAAGAGATTCCGAAACGATCTGGTGGAGTTCGAATTTTACAAATTCCTGATCAACGGACCGCGGAATTACAAAAGCGAATTCTGCATCGTTTGTTAACGCGACTAAACTCGCACAAATTAGCGATGGGATTTGAAAAAAATCGGTCCATTGTTCATAACGCTCTCCCTCATGTTGGGAAATCCGTGGTCATTAAACTTGATGTTGTCGATTTTTTTTCAAACACATCCACTGATCGAATTGAATCCTACTTTCAACGCATCGGCTGGAATACGGAGGCTGCACTCATTCTGGTCAACTTGACGTGTCATGAGGGAGGCCTTCCTCAAGGAGCAGCCACGAGTCCTCGACTGAGCAATCTGGTGAACTACCTCGTCGACAAACAATTGGCGGACTGGGCAACATTCAGACGTGGTGAGTACACCCGTTACGCTGACGATATTACTTTCTCGTTCCCCAAAGATTACCCAAAACGCATTCGAGGTGTCGTTCAAAGGACCCGTCAGATATTGAAACGATATGGATACCAGCTGCATCCCAACAAACAAAAAATTCTTCGGCAACACCAGCGACAAACAGTCACTGGGCTGAATGTGAATTCGAAAGTTAGTCTTCCTCGAAACCTTCGTAGAAAGCTACGAGCAGCCCGGCATCGATTGGAGCACGGCCAAGATGCAACCTGGACCAAAGAGCAACTTGATGGCTGGTCCGCATTGGAACAG
>JAJDEL010000853.1 GCA_029259835.1 Planctomicrobium sp.
TTCGGCTTGTTTGAGCGCAAAGGCAATCTGCTGATCCGTGTATTTACTCTTCTTCATGGTCATCTTTCTTGAGAAAAGGACGACCAGATTCTACCAGGATTTTCTCACTCCGTGTGGATCAGTTTCTTGGGAGCAGGTCAAGTCAAATCACTCAGCAAGCGAGAAATCAAGATCGAGCGGAGTGAAATTGAACTTGCGTTCCAGGAACTTTCGAGACTGCGAAGCTGTTTGACAGAAAGAAGTTACAGCGATGAGTCTATTCTGGGGACGTCATAAGAATCGGGTGATCCAACGAGTCCGTCCCAAAGTGCTGGGATTGTCTTACGATGATCCCCCTGGACGTAGTAGGACTTACCTGTTTCTGCCACCGTGCGGCACAACAACGTTTTCCACGGACGGTAATAATAGAGCGAATGTTCCTTGCCCGGTGGACCATCGCTGTAGTTCTCCGGAAGTGAAACGAGATCGAAAACCGCTGTCGTGAAGTCGGAAATTTGCTGATTCTGCTGACGTGCCACGTTGCGTGACATCGACAACGCTTTGAGAAAAATTTCCGGTCCGGTGACAGCGGTGCCGACATTCAGAAAGACGCCTCGTTCGAGGTTCTCGACAGCTCTGGTGAAGATCAGGAAGTCTGTTTCGGATGCCGTTCCAAAAGCAGCACCATTCATGTTTGGCATCGCATGGATGATATCACCACCGATCGTCACGTGACTCGTGACAGGAATCCCTAGTCTCCAGCCTGCCGCACAAATGCTGACATCCGCATGCGGTGCTGCGGTTTCAATCAAGGTTCGACCGACCGCTGCACCAATCCCTTCGTTAAGTGATGCAGCAACGGAAACGATCTCATTCAACCGTGATGTCTCCTGCCACAACCCAAACTGTCCCTGAGCTATCCACTTGGCAACGTTTTCACTCGTTCCACCAAGAGTCGCCAGTTCGTAGTCGTGAATGATCCCGGCACCGTTCGTTGCAACAAGGGAGATGAATCCTTGTTCCATTAAATCGATAATAAATCGCGACAACCCCAACTTGATCGGATGCGCTCCCATCATCAGAATGACGGACGTCCCGCGTTCCGTTGCTTGTTGGATCGACTCGATTGTTTTAATAAGGTTGGCGTTCGAAAAGTTCCCCGACGAGGCTTGCAACGGAAGAACGTTCGCAATGCGAAGATCATGCCCACGTTCACTGACTGGTCGTAGACGTATGCGTGAACGATCAAAAGTGTTGTACCGACTCATCGAATTGCCCGGTTATGAAATTTATTGATGAATTGACGCCTGTTCGGAACAGGAGACTGTATCATCCATGCAAGAAAACCGCATCAACTTTCTGAAGTGGGACAACGAACAGGATGACGAAGACCCGCAAGGCCGTGTTTTTAGATCGAGACGGTGTTATCAACGAACCACCTGTTGACTCACCTTACGTGACGCGACCGGAAGAGTTCAAACTGCTCCCTGGCGTCTCCCAAGCGATCCGGTTTCTTCACGAGCAGAATTATCTGATCATCGTCGTCACCAACCAACAAGGGATTGGACTGGGACTCTATTCAGGGAAGATCTAATGAATATCCACGAAAAAATGATCTCACTCTTGAAAGAGGAGGACGCTTACCTGGATGACATTCTGTATTGCCCACATCGCACCGAAGAAAACTGCCCCTGCCGAAAACCCAAACCCGGCATGCTTCTTAGGGCCAGCCAACGCCACAACATCAATCTCAATGAATCATGGATGATCGGAGACTACGAAAGAGATATCGCTGCTGGTGCAGTTGCAGGCTGCAAAACTATTCTTGCGAACAAATATCGAAAGTGCGACTCAGGATTCAAACCCGACTTAACAATCGATCAACTCTTCGAAATTACGAACCTCCCGTGTTGTAAATCCATCTCTTGAGAAACGTTCGATCTGCGATGGTGAATTCTACTACGGGAAAAAGCGAGCCTCATTTTGGATGGGCTAGACCGAAGGAGGCTCTGGCTTCAACAAGCCGGGCCCGACCTGTCGAAGATACTCCATCATTTCGCGATCTTTCACCGGTTGTCAATTAAAATCTGTAGTGGAATTCGGGGATTTGCATTAGATCTCCAGGGAGAGATCCCGTTTTTTTTGGAATTTCGGTATTGAACCAATTTTCAAACCTCAGTCATATTCTTTATTTCGTTGATCATCTGAGACCCATTCGGGTCGACCCCTTTTTTCTTCATTGATGGCCTCTGGCTGATGTAGCTTCCGTTCTCCATTCTCTGTCAGTTCCTCAAATTCCTTAAGCACTATTCAGCCTTCCCAGATAGGATTGAAGGCTACTTTTGAATTTGTGTCAGCCCAGTCAGAAGGAAGAATGACCAACAACGCACGACAAGCCGCGACGAACAACCTGCACTCGGAAACCGAGTTGTTCATGTCGTAGCTGCGGTTGGTCAGGTATTCCTGAACGACTTCAATTTGTGTAGGACTGGTTGCCATATAGAGTAATACGGCAATTTGACGGTAGATGGAGTCAAGAATCGGACTTCCAGTTAGTCCGTTTGTTGAAAATAAATTCGAGAGAGAGAGAGATTGAATTTATGGAGAGGTGGTTGAGTGCTGGAGGTGCAGAGGCTGAAATTTATTTGTTTGATTTCTGTCCTATGCTCTGTGGGAATCCGTGTTCGGAATTCAAGGTTTTGAGTTGCGCTGGAGGCTTTGGTCGACATCGCTAGGTAGAAATTAGATTGCCTGTCGTCGGGTCAGCCGGCCGATGTGGTCGGAGCATTTACGAAGGATCAATTCTGCCTCCCCCCTCAACATCAGGATGCACGACACGGATTGTCACGAAGTCGTTTTGATGAGGCGTCACGATTGAAAGTCGGCATGTTACATGCATCATTTTGACTCGTCTTTTAGGCGTGTTGGTCAAAACCAGCAGGTCACGCTAGCGTGAACGACTCTCGGTCATCGAGGCCAATTGCAGAGCGTGAGAAAATACAACTGGCCGATGAGGGTGCCTGCGCCGATGCGGTTGCCGGCAGTCACTGCCCCTTTTTTCGATGCCATCCAGGCTGTCAGACGTTTTCTGAATCTAAGCCAGGTTGCAAACGATCATCGTCGGAAAATCGATCGTCAGCCAACTCCAGAAGTATCAAGTAATTCGCGTATGATGCGGCAAACATGTTCGCCGCTGGAAAGGTGGTGACGTTCTTGAGCGCTACAGGGAGCCACGCAACCGGTTCTCCCGTGCCCGCGATTTCGACACTCGAATCCAACGCGTGCCCAATCAACGTATAAGGATACGCTTTCGGGCCAGCTGCGATTGCTTTTACATCGACGCGCAGATAATCGTCTCCCACTCGATGTTCCATGCATTGACCACTGGAGATATCCCAAATCCAAAGTGCATCCTTGTCGGCTTTGATAAACTTACGAGCCCAAACGACGATCTGATTGCTTTCCACACTAAATTCGACAAAGCAGATTTTTCCTGTATGGCCGTCAAACTGTCCGACCTGCTCGCCGCTTCGCGCGTTCCAGAGGCGGACTGTCATGTCGGACGAACCAGTGGCGACGAAACGTCCGTCCAAACTATAGGCGACGCACTCAACTTCACCTGTGTGTCCAATTAACTCAACCGTCTGATTGAGTTGTGTGTCGACAATCTGAGCACTGCAAGAAGGGCCGGCAGCGACGAATCGCTTCCCGTCTGGGCTGTAAGCGGTTGTTGGAGTCGCCTCCGGCGCG
>JAJDEL010000854.1 GCA_029259835.1 Planctomicrobium sp.
ATCAGGTTCATTGTACTGTCCGCGAACAAGCAGAAAAGTCGGACGTGGTTCATCCATTTCCTGCATCACCATCGCTGTCTCTGGACTGCCAGCCTGCGGACGCTTCAATCCGTTGCCTTTCTCTTCACGCGCTCGATGAAGTTTGAGCGGCTCGGGAACCTGCGCAACATCTTCTGCTGCTGAAAGATGAGGCCAGGATTTCGGAACTTTAATGAATGGTGGGCTGTTGCCGTTGTTTGGTCCAATACCCCACTCTGGAACGTTGTTGAAATATGCAAAAATCTGGTAATAGTCTTTCGAAGAAATCGGATCGTATTTATGGTCGTGGCAGCGTGCACAACCGAGTGTTAATCCGAGGATTGCTGTGCCAAGGGTATCGACACGGTCGACAACATTCTCGACATGCCACTCGTTCGGGATCGATCCATCTTCAGAATTAATGCGATGATTCCGACAGAAGCCCGTCGCGATTTGTTGCTTGAGAGTCGCTTTCGGAAGCATATCCCCAGCAAGTTGTTCAATGAGAAATTCGTCGTATGGCTTGTTCTCGTTCACTGCCATGATCACCCAGTCTCGCCAGGCGTGCATGTACCGATAGCGATCGTTCTGGTAACCATCTGTATCTGCATAGCGCGCCGCATCGAGCCAGGGACGCGCAAAGTGCTCGCCGTAGCGTTTGGAATCCAACAGTCGGTCAACCAACTGCTCATAAGCGTCCGGTGATTCGTTTTGCACGAACGCATCGACTTCATTCAAAGTGGGCAGAAGACCTGTTAAATCGAGCGTTGCACGACGAATCAACGTCTCTCTGTCGGCTCTCGGAGAATGTGAAAGCCCCACCTTCGCCAATCGATCAAGAATGAAATTATCGATCGCGTTATTCGGCTGAGCGTTCTCGACCGATGGGAGATCAGCTTTCACCGGCGGTGTAAATGCCCAATGAGTTGTAAATGGCGAGCCCTGTTCAACCCACTGCTTAAGCAAATCGATTTCTGACTTAGTGAGTTGTTTCTTAGACTCTGCTGGGGGCATCTTTTCGTCGATATCCGCTGTGGTAATTCGCCCAACCAGACTTGTGATCGATCCTGATTCATTATCGAGAACATGAGTTGCACCGCTGCGAAGATCCAGTCGCAAATCGGCCTCGCGCGTTTGCTCGTCCGGTCCATGACAATGCCAGCATTTACCTGCCAGGATCGGACGGATGTCACGTGCATATTCAATCTCCCCTGCATCAGCTCTCATTGAAAGATGGGCGCAATGAACAAGTACGATCGAGATTGCAAAGCGATAAAGCATATCGGTAGCCTGAATCATAGGCAAAAATTTCGGATTCGGAATTCTTGACCGCTGAGTCTGCTTATCATTTTCCAGACTGAAATTTTTCCAATTCAACAATGACTTCTGTCCCATTAATGTTGAACGTCTGCTTGACGATGCCCACTTGATCTGCAAACCAGTAAGTACTGGTCACTTTGACGCCAGACTGATCGGCATCGATCTTAACCTTGAGGGTCTGATATTTACCTGCTGGCACTTCGGCAGCATCTCTTGTGACACTGGATTGGACTTTCAAGGCGACCTTCCCAATCTTTGTATCTGACTCCCAATTCTCTTTGTCCTTCACAGGGAATTTCAGCAAACAGATCGGCGGGACAATTTTTGCCCCATTGTATCTATGCCTGAAGATCCCTTCTGAAGTTTTACGGAGATGTTCAGTCGCGACCACGTTTCCGTTGGTCAGAGTTTCAAGACGAGCAAGCTCGACACCATCAATGGTTTCGATTTCGGCTATGCGGTTGATCAATTTCGTCTTCACGCCCGTTCCAGCATCAAGTTGAAAGTGCCACTGATTACCAACTTCCAGCGGGTAGTAACTGTGCGATGATTGCTTCTCTTCTGCTGAAAGTTGCGTAGCACAGGGGCATACCATGACTAAGACAGCAAGGATTCCAAAAAAGCGGCACATTCAAATCTCTCCAGAAGACAGATATCACGAAACAACTGAGACAAGCGGACTCTACGACTCAAACTATTAACTTACGAAGTTTCACGACGATTCACAAATTGGACACGAAAACAGACACCTCTCTCCACTTTTACACCTCACTCGAACTCCACAAAACGAATGATTGTCTATAAAAAAACTGCCTCCTCAATAATGAGCAGACAGTCGATAATCGAAGGGATTTGCTTGAAGAAGTTTAAGATCCTGTACGAATGGTTCCGTTGGCATCAAATGAAAGTGGTTCCTGCCGACCGGCAATCGTCACGGTAAATGTTTCAGCAAACTCCCCTGGTGAGTCTGGTGCCGTGAGCTTAAACGGAACGACGTGAACAGTTTTCATATCCTCATTGAGCGGTCGAATCTGGAAGCAGTCGGGGTGGGCATCGCACTCAATCCCTGAGATCGAAAATGGACGTTTTCCTTTGACCACGACATTGAATTGCTTGACCTCCCCAGGTGCAAGTTTACCGAGTGCAAACTTGCTAGGAAGAATTTCAATGTCAGGACTGACGCGACCAGAGATTAATACTGGGACTTCAGGGGATTTCTGATCGTCTGTAAGAAGATAAATCTTGTCCTGAATCGCTCCGATCCGAGCATCACCTTTCAATTGAACAGTGAGATGATAAGTGACACGTCCACCAGCCCGTTCAGTTTCGGTCACTTCAGCCTCGATCAGCTCGTTTCCATTTCGAATCCCTGTGATCTTCCAATCTTGTCGACCGGCGTATGCAATTTTGAGAGTTTTCTCAGCAGATTGTCCAAATTCAATAGACCCAAAATCTGCGTTCCCGGGCGTCAGCACGACGTCGGATCGAATGTATGCAGTAATTGGAACGCGAACCGTTTTCGTTGCGGCGCCCTTGGCTCCGTGAAAACGAAGTGTGACATCGACATTGGAGTCTTTGCGGTGCATGAACTTGACCGTGTTCATCACAACTGCAATCCGAGCCTTGTCGTGCGTTTTCAACAAGGTTTTATCTGGCTTCGCGGCAGTGCAACCACACGTGGTTCCCACCTTGACAACCGTGACATCCTCCTCGTAAAGATTCTCAACGATGATCTCCGTGCGAGTATCTGCCCCACGCGCAACGGTTCCAAAATCGACCTTGAGATCGGAGAACATCTTCTCCGCCCAATCGAGGTTTTTCCCCTGAGCCTGCAGGGTCTCGCAACATGAAAATGCGAGCGCAACGACCAATGTAGAAAATAATAAACGACGTAACATGACCTCAAACTCCTCTAACAACACGACAACTGAATATGACAGTGCCATACAGGGTTCTCCATATTTCCCCCGCAGGATTGATTTTAGTTGTGGAAGTTCGAAAACGTCCACCCCGTTGATTGAGTTTCCCCGCCAAAAGAATCAAACAACTGTGAGAGAGTGTATCCCTCTAAAGTGTGATCCATTCACGAGCAACCATGCCCACATCAACGCGTTAAAGCAAATGAAATTTCGCACGAATCACATAAGAACCGACAGTGGAGGCCGAAATCGTACCGGTCTGAGAAAATGGGAAAATCTCGCGTGTCGTATCAAGAATTGCGATTTTCTGCGCAGTAGGCACTCAGGCATTGCTGAATTCACCCGTAATGAGCACTTAACAACCAGCAAAACACACTCTTATCAAGGAGACTGACTGAACAGACCTGCATATTGAAGCCCGCTCTAAGTCGTCAGCAGTTGCCGGATCATCATAATTGCAGCAGGTCCAACCAGCACAACGAAAATCCCAGGGAAAATGAAGAGAACCAGCGGAAAGATCATTTTCACCGCGGTCGCGGCTGCTTTTTCTTCTGCAAGCTGACTTCGTTTAATACGCATGCTATCAGACTGAACCCTGAGTGCCTGGGCAACCGAAGACCCAAAC
>JAJDEL010000855.1 GCA_029259835.1 Planctomicrobium sp.
GTCTTGGCGGTAGACGACCATCTCTTCGAGAGTTTCGCTGTGTCGAGCGACTTCGAGGACGATGTATTCGTTCCCTTTATAGTGGCGGTAGCGTCCGGGTTTAATTTGTTCGTTCATGTTCTCAGTTCATGATTTGCCGCAGATCGAAAAATGCAACTCAAGCTTTGATTTCTACTTTGAGAATTGAATGCCGGATTGATCGCTGCCGGTTGCGATACGTGCGCTGCCGCGGCAGCCATCTTCTTTGTTGCAGTGTCCACTTGCGGAGAGAAGTTTGCCTCCCGGAACGCCGACAATTCCGAGAGAGCAGTCGAATTCGAATCGTCCGATCATTTTGAACTTTGCATCGGTGACGAGCAAAATTTTAGGGGAACCGTAACAGCCGAACCACCAGCGATCATTCGCAAATGCAGCTGTCTGGATTCCCAGCAGCGTATGACCGCTGTTGATGACGTGCTTCTTAATGAATTTGAATTCCTGATCGTATTCGTAAACGTAATTTTCCTGTACTCCATTCGGCAATCCACCAACGACAAAGAAGTGACCATCTTGAACGCTCATCCCACCAGCACCGTGAAAGACTTCCTGAGTTTCATGCTTTGCCACAAATGACAAATCACTCGCGTTATAAACGTAGACCCAAGAATCGGCATTCCCTTGGGGGTCATTGAACTTCCCCAAATTGACAGCGACGTAGAGCTTTCCATCGTGCTGACAAAGATCTCCATGATGGTTCACAACTGGGATTTGCTTCAGTTTTTTTCCCTTCAAGTCTGTTTTCACAAGCTGTGTCGTAAAGCTCCAGTAGATTGCGTTTTCATCAACGCAAATTCCCTGCAGGTGATGTGCGTAGGTGCCTTCGCATTTGACGTTCTGGAATTTTCCCGCTGGTTCCTCGGCATGTGATTCTGCCTGAGCCAGAAAAACCGATAGACAAATGAAGGATGTGAGGTTCAAGAATTTCATTGATGGTTGCTGTACTTCTTTTGTTTTCTGAGGTGCCTGACGATGACCGTGAGGTCGCGTGTTTCAACAGTATAAGAGACTTCTATGTAATATACCTCTCAGCCCATGGTGAGTCAGGTGAAGAGACTCGTCTTGCATTGCGAAGTGGTAACTTTCGCTTCTAACGATATGAATTCTTGAGGACTCACGATTTCCAACATGTTTTATCCCAAATTGAGATTTGTCCAACGCATTTCAGGCATTGCACGTACGCGATGTCTGATACTCTCGTCTACAATAGATTTTTTTAATGTCGAAGACATCGCGATTTCTACTTCTGAGGCTATGAAATGAAACTGATTCAAACCCCATCGCACCAAAGTATTCTCTGTTTCGCTCTTGGAATTGCGCTGTTTTCCGTTCTGGCTGTTTCTCGACTGGCGCAGGCTCAGCAGGTCGATAAAGCTGATTTGAAATTCCCTGAGAAGATTCTTAAGAACGAACTTGTCGGTTACGTACTCAATGTTGATGGAAAACCGCTCGAAGGCGTGCTTGTGGATGCCTGGTCCTGGCACAAAGGGAACGAGACTAAAACGGATTCGAAGGGTTTCTTCCGACTCCAGAGACTGGGTGTCGATCACAAAATTGAGGTCCGTTTCAGTTTGGAGAATTACTCACCTCACTACATTGTTCAGCAACAACTTGGGAAATCTGGATTTATCGTTGAACTCAACGATCTGACATTTATCGAAGGGACTGTCAAGGATTCGAACGGTCAGCCGGTTGCGAATGCGTTGATCCAGGGCGATCAAGGGCCAAATCAAGCCGATGGCGTGCTGATTGGTCACGTGCGAACGGAAACAAGCTCTGACGAAAAAGGACAGTACCGGCTGTACACTCATCCTGGAAAGTATGATGTGAAAGTCTCTGCTCCGGGAGTTGGCGTTGCACGATATCCCGACATTGAGTTGCTCGATACTGAAGCGGAACAGCTGGACGTTACGCTGGCGAAAGGAGTTTCCTTTAAAGCGAAAGTCGTCGACAGTGTCACAGGCAAACCCGTTCAAGGATTGGTGCTCTGGCATTGGCAAACGAAATCTTTCAAAGCCGTTTCCGATGCTCAAGGCCAAATCATCATTGAAGATTTGTTACCAGGAAAACAGGAAGTCGACTTTGGTTTTGGAAAATCGAGAAAGTATCAACAGTTCACGCTTTACAATAAAGGTCCACTTGGACGCTGGTGGTCGCCGCAAGCAATGAGAGAGCATGAGCGTAAATCGGTTGAGCCAAGTGGCTGGCAACGGAATTTTGATTCGATGACGTTTGAACTCAAACTGGACATGGAGCCTGTCGAGATTATCGTTGAAAGAGGAGCCGTGGTGACCGGTCACGTCTTTGACCCAGAAGGCAAACCCATTAAAGGTGCGACAGTCGCACCTGCGAAAACTGGCTCTGGCAATTCCATCACAGGAGACACGCGATACAGCGTGAAGACAAAAGCCGACGGCAGCTACCGTGTGGTTCTGCCAGCGAGTAACGGTTTCAAATACAATCTAATTGCCCACGATGGGACTTATCAGAAGTGGAGAAATTGGGCTGCCTCAGTATCTGTTCCTTTTCAAACTCAACCGAATCAGA
>JAJDEL010000856.1 GCA_029259835.1 Planctomicrobium sp.
ACGATATTGGGATGCCGCAGTTTGCCGACGACTTGAGCTTCCTTGCGGAATCGACGCAGCGCATCCTCATCGGCCCACTTCTCATCCTGCAACACCTTGATCGCAACGCGCCGGTCGGGACCAATCTGATGTGCTTTGTAAACGATGCCGTTCGCACCACGGCCAATCTCTTCGAGAATCTCGTACCCCGGAATCTCGGGTTTCAGGCGTTGGTCCGACGCCATCGTGAACAGCTTCTGAATCTGCTCGCTCAGATTCGGAAACCGTTGCAAATATTCCGGCAACGTCGGTGGAGTCGCCGATTCTTCCCGATGGCAAATCTCGTGGAAGATCAAATCCACAACGTGTTGCTCGGTATCCGCCGCCAGTTGAGGAAAGGCATCGAGATACTCTTCGACGCGAACAGTTTTTGGGCGTGCAAGCAAGTCGGAACTGCAAATCGCCAGTAAATCGACCGTAGGCCATTCGTCGGCGTTGACTGTCTCGCCAAGGTCAAACGACTCCCCTTTCCGCCGTCGTGAAACCAGTTCAGCAACGACTGTTTCGAGATGTCTCGAATCTGGTGAGTCATTCTTCATCGAGGTCCAGTTCTTCCGTGATTCGATCCATCGCCCGACTGAGTTGCTTGCGCAAGGCGCTGGCGCTCACCGGGTACTTCTCGCTCAGTTCAACGTAGGTCATGCCTTCCGTGTGAATCGCATCGAAAACCGCTTGCTCCGAAGCGGTCATCTTGGAGCGGATAAACTGGACGAACTCGCGAGTTTCAATCTTCGGATGAGGATTGTCGGTCTCATCACGTAGCAACGCGGCAGCTTCACCTGCCTGTTTCTCTGCCATGAATCGTTCGATGGCGCGTTTGATCCGTCGCTGGACGATGGTGCGAACGGTTCCACGAAACGCATTGAACTCCGCAAACGAATAGTCTTTCCACTTGCTGATCAATCGGCGAACAACTGAATTGTGGACGTCCATCGTCTCTTCGATTTTGCGGTGCAGCGGCGTGCGCCGAACTCTGATCGCAATCAGCAATTCCGTTTCGTAAGCGTCGAAGAACGCATCCTGTGCCGCTGAATCGCCACGTTGAGCATCTTGAAGCAGCACAAAGAGATCGTCGTCCGTCAGTTTTCGGTCGTTTTCGTCTGCTGCGTTCATAGGCGTCTCGCTGTCGCAAGTCTTTCGAGCAAAGCCATTTCTGAAAAAGTTGGGAATTAGTGTCCCGCATCCGCCACTTCCCGGTTTGTACCCATGTAGTCACCGAGTCAGTCGGACGGCTGCGTAGTTGTCGCTCATTCTAACCAATTCGTCCTTCTCGTTCACCGTTGCGAACATGACAGCCCAAACGACACATCGGGATTGAACCCATGACAGCACAATTCGATCAACGCGTGCCGCTTCCCAGTCTCTGCCGTCGTCGCGTCTGGCTGGTTTTGAAGCCGATGTTCTTACTCATGGCGCTCGCGGCGGCAGTTGGAATCGTCAGATGGGGCGAGGTTCCGAATTGGAACAGCCTGATCCGCACGCAGACCGCCCTTTCAAATCGGGAGACAGACGATGCTTCCTCAACGCAGGCTGAGCAAACGAAGGAAGTCACCACAACTCCGGATTCGCGGGTTCAATCAGTTCATCTCACAGTCGAGGAAAGAGTTATCAAGCATTTGGGCGACGTACACCCGATGATTTACGGATTTGAGCAAGAGCAAATCGCGGCAGCCATCGCGGAACTGGGCGAAGCAGCGATTCCATCTCTAACTAAAGTTATCGCAAAGGATTCGCTGAATGGGGCAAAGATCGAGAGATTTCAACTTCAAGTCGCCTTGTTCGCTTTGGCAAAGATTGGCCCGGCATCAATCCCATCACTGAAATCACTACGCGACGCCAGCCCAGACGGTGACGAAGATTGGCGATTCGATTACGCAATCCAACAAATGGATGGCGATTTGTCGTCTCTTTCTGATGAGTACGAAGTTGACTGGGACAACATGTCGAGTTCTGTTTCGCGGTCAATTGGATTCCGAATGTTGCCCAAGATTGATCCATCTGAAGAGTTGCTACAGAAGTACATTGCACTCTTGGGCCACGCAGACGCCACTGTTTTGAGGAATACGCTTACCGCATTACCACCATTTGGTGAGAAGCTCGTAGAGCATACTCTTGTGATCCAAAGACACCTGAGCGATCCAGCGACGGTCGCTGAAGCAGTAATTGCGTTGTGGGCGATCAGTGACTCCGAGATTCACAATACGTTGAAGGACTCAATCATATCTTGGTCAACCAACGCAGCCTATCAATCGAAATTCTTGACTGTTCTCTCCAGTCCATACTGTCCCGGCCTCGCCAAGGAATTCGCCGCTCGAATTCGAGTCTTGTTCGACGAATCGAAGGGTGATTGGATCAGGATGACCGCCGCGAGGATTCTGATTGACGTCGATCCTTCGTGGACTCCTCCGCAAGCAGAGTTGTTGCGATTGATGGAGCATGTCAATCACAGTTACCGCGAAGGGTTGTTTTACATTCTCGATAAGCGTGGGATGACGATTTTGCAATTCTTGAATGATCGACGTCATTCGTCGCAAGCCGACATTGCCCGAGCAAAACAATTGCTTGCCGATGCGGAATCAACTGACAGCACAGTGCGAGAAGCGGCCGTGGCCAGACTGGGACTTGTCGATTCTTACACTCACCCGCTCTATGTGGCACTTCTCTTGGAATCTCGGAATTCACGTGGATACGCCGATTGGGCAGTTGGGAAATACTCAACAGGATACTGGTTGCCAACATGGCTCCGTTTGCGTGCCTACAAGTCCCTGATCAATCAATCCCCCAAGACGTTTTACAACGACGGCTCGTATTCCGGTAGCCACCTGCGTGACCTGAAAGAAATGAGGCGGCGTGTTCTTCAAGACTGCCCGGAATTGCTCGGCGAGTACGACGTACTCGTACGCTTCGTGGAAAGCCAGGAGGTGGACCAGCCATGAAGTTATCAGCGCATCGAGTGCCGCCGTCAATTTGTTTTTGCTTGCGCCCGTGGAATAATTGTGGCATAGTCGCACCTGCAATGAAGGATATTCCTTCGCATGACGGCAATAATCCAGAGCGACCCAAGTGGCCTGTGCTTGGTGCTGATTCGCCGGATTTACTGCACAACATTCCGAACTGGTTTCGCGAACTCATTGCGAAATCACTGGGGGTGGATCGGCTGCATGAATCGGAAGCCACGCACTTGAAGCAGCTTTCGCAATCGATCGATGTTCCGTACCCGGTGTTCGCGAAGGAACTGGCCGATGCGTCCTATTCAGGCACGCTCAACCCCGATGAATCTCTGCGGGACGCCTTGGCGTTCGACTGTGCGTTGCTGGCGAATGTTTGCCACAACGGCGATGCGATCGCTTGGCTGACTCGCGCCTATTTACGTGGTTTCTACGTCCCTTCGCGATCACAGACGAACCAGTTTGTACAACGACTGCGGGCGTGCAACGAAAGGAATGCAGTTGATTCCGTGCGGGAGAAGGCGGAAGCGGTGGCGGTGTTCGTTGATGGAATCCTGCCACGTCCTGCTCAACTCGACGAGGAGACGAGAAATCGGCTCTGGAACGAGTTTGACGACTTTCTGAGCGGACCAATCCGCTACGACATCATCGAGGTCGAACAAGACGAACAAAAAATGGGAGGTAAGCAGTGATCGATACAGCCACGTTTGTCGGAGCCTTGATGGGCGGTGTTGTCGGCTGGCAAGTCGGCTGCTTCCTGTTTCACTGGTTCGTCAAGAATCAGGCTCGCAGAGACGGACAGGAAACTTGGCCCGTCACCGGTGCGGCCATCGGTCTCATCGCGGGTGCGATCTTTCTGCCGTTGGACTGGAAACTCTACGTTGTCGCGGGCGGTATTCTACTGATGGCAGTGGCTCGACCACTGGCCAGCCTTCTCACTCAGCGGCGACAGTTTCGAGTTCAGTCGGTCGGAGCACGAGAAAATGAAGTTTCGCAGCGTCACAATCTGGAATCCCAGATTCGCGACCTTGACGCCGAAGTTGATCATCATCTTGCTGCGGGACTTCCTGAGACCGGTCCCGTTGTCACTCGTTCCAGAGAAAAACTGGATCGTCTGCGGGAAGAACTGCAATCGACTCTCGCTCAATCAGGCGACGAATACGATCCACAAGTGATGGATCATCCACGTACGGCTCCGGTGAACCACTCCATTCGGTCAGTCAATCGGGCGTTGTGGGCAAGATACCCTTACCGAATTCCTGTTTTGGGATTGCTCTACTCCCGACTGGAACTCTGCTGGCTCACATGGCGTATCGCCGGAAGTCAACGGGCACAGCGATTCATGCGAGTGGCCGACTTTTTGAATCGTGCGATTGAGATTCAGCCGCGAAGTCGTCTGTTTCTGCTTGATCGTGGAGCCGCCGCGATTGCCGTCAATCGTTTCTCGGAAGCGATCACCGACTACACGCGCGTCATTGGGTTCGCTCCACAAGATACACACGCTTATCAGGGACGCAGCGAGGCGTATCGGCTGGATGGTCA
>JAJDEL010000857.1 GCA_029259835.1 Planctomicrobium sp.
TGGGGCTGGTTTTCTGGCTACGGTGAGCGTTCCTATCCGCACACAACTGCCGTCGTTGTACATGGTCTACAACAGGCACAGAAGAACGACATCGCGATTATTGACGGCATTGTCGAGAAAGGAATCGCCTGGTTGAAACAACACCAGAACCGGCAGGTTGAATTGCTTCAAGAAGCCGACCACCACGCGGAAAATCCGAAACGCAGGAAGCCGTATAAGACTCAAGCATCAAATATCGATGCCATGGTCTTCTCTGTTCTCGTAGATTCAAAAGTCGCAAACAAAGAAATGCAGCGGTTCCTTTATCGGGACCGTCTCAAAGTGAGTCTGTATTCACAATCTCTCTTCGGGCTTGCGTTAGATACACTCGGAGAAGTTAAGCAGCGAGATATGATCGTCCGCAACATCGATCAATTCTTGAAAGTTGATAACGAGAACCAGACCGCCTACATCGATCTGCCGAACAATGGCTACTGGTGGTCCTGGTATGGCAGCCACATCGAAGCGAATGCTCACTACCTGAAACTTCTGGCACGCATCAATCCGCAAGATCCGAAAGCTGCCGGGCTGGTGAAGTACATTCTCAACAACAGAAAACACGGTACGTACTGGACGAACACTCGCGACACGGCGTACTGCATCGAAGCCCTCGCGGAATACCTTGAAGCAACCGACGAACTCAGCCCGGAATTAACGGTTGAAGTCTGGGTCGATGGCAAACAAAAACAAACTGTCGAGATCACCAAAGAGAATCTGTTCACCTTCGACAACTCTTTCATCCTTGAAGGAGGAGCCCTCTCTGGCGGCGAGCATACCGTCGAGATTCGCAAGTCAGGCAAAGGACCGTTGTACCACAACGCCTACCTGACCTATTTTACGCTCGAAGACTTCATCACAAAAACAGGACTCGAAATCAAAGTCGAACGGCAATTCTACAAACTCATCCAAGACGAAGACGCCACGGCAACTGTCGCCGGTAGTCGTGGGCAAGTCGTCGATCAGAAGAAACTCAAGTACAAACGGATCGCGTTGAAAAGTCTTGATGAAGTGACCAGCGGCGACTTGATCGAAGTCGAACTCGAAATTGAATCGAAAAACGACTATGAGTACGTCATCTTCGAAGACTTAAAAGCCGCCGGCGCAGAGCCGGTTGACCTTCAAAGTGGCTACACAAAAGGTGGACTCGGAGCGTATGTCGAATTCCGCGACGAGCGCGTCTCGTTCTTCATGCGAAGTCTCGCCCGCGGGAAACACTCTGTCAGCTATCGCCTGAGAGCCGAAATTCCCGGTCAATTCAGCGCCTTGCCCGCCAGAGCCTACGCGATGTATGCACCGGAACTCAAAGCAAACTCAGACGAGATGAAAATTAAAATTGCCGACGCGGAATAGCGATTTGTGATGCGTTTGCCGTACACTTGAAGTGTACGGCTAAACCTTTGAACGGCATCAACTATGAAATTTCCGCTTTCGCTATTTTTTACGTTCGTGTTCAGTGTTTGTGTTGCGACTTGCGACGCTCAATCAAACTCAACATTCCAAATCGCGACGTTCTCTGCGGATGTCACGATTCCGCTGAATCATCGCTGCATGGGAGTGTTGCCGACGAAGTCGAAGAAGATTGTTGATCCTCTCGAAGCGGTTGGGTTCGTTCTCATCGGTGCGGACAAGCCGTTGGTTTACGTCGCGGTCGATTGGTGTGAAATTCGCAATGGTGCTTACGACCAGTGGCGAGACGCTCTGGCAGCGGCGGCAGGCACAACTCGACAGCGCGTTCTTGTCTCAAGTTTACATCAGCACGATGCCCCGGTGACTGACTCCGGCGCCGCGAAATTACTCGAAGAAGTCGGTTTGAAAGGGGAACTCTACGATGAAGAGTTTCATCAAAAAACACTTGATCTCGTTGCGGCAGCACTGAAGAAGAGTCTCAAGAATGCCGTCCCGGTCACACACTATGGGACTGGCAAAGCACGCGTTGAGAAAGTCGCCTCAAATCGCCGAATCGTGATGGCGGATGGGAAAGTCACATTTTCTCGCGGGAGTCGAAGCGGCGGGAATGAATACCACAGCCACGCACCAGACGGTGAAATCGATGCCGATTTGAAAACGCTCTCGTTCTGGAATGGTGAGACGCCCATCGTCGCGGTTCATGCCTATGCAACTCACCCGATGAGTTACTACGGGCAAGGTGAAGTCTCCGCCGATTTTGTCGGACTCGCCCGGCGCAAGATGCAAAGTGATTTCCCGAACGTAAAACAAATTTATGCTTCCGGCTGTAGCGGCGATATTACCGCTGGAAAGTTCAATGATGGCTCCAAAGCAAGTCGAGTTCGACTGACAGATCGAATTCATCAGGCCATGTTGTCTTCTTGGAAGAACACGAAGAAGCACTCGCTGGATCAAATTCAATTTCGAAACACGAATCTGGAACTTGAATACTTTGACCACGCTGCACTCAAACCAGAGCGTCTTCAAAAGGTGCTCAGCGATAAATCTGTCCGAACAGAAGATCGTATTCTGGCAGCGATGGGACTTTCCAGTTCTCATCGCGTCGCAAGTGGTCAAACGATTGATTTTCCCTGCATCGATTTCGGAGAAGCACAACTGGTGTTATTTCCAGGCGAGTCATTCGTCGGATATCAATTAATGGCACAGCAGATGTCACCGGACACCTTTGTTCTTTCCATCGGTTACGGCGAATGCTGGCCTGGATATGTCCCGACGAACGCTGCCTTCGCAGACAAGTTCCACGACAAATGGCTATGGGTCGGTCCCGGTTCAGAAAACAAAGTACGTGCCGCCCTCCGCGAAGTTCTGCTTCATCAAGCGAAAGAAGAAAATCGCAAATAACCTAGCCATGCGGAAAGAATATAACAGTCCGAATGTTCTTTGCGCCTTCGCAACTTTGCGTTTTTAATTTACTTCAAGACTCCACAATATCTCCGCTGACGACTCTCCATTGTCTATTCACGAAGTCGGAAAATTAGGCATACGTGTGGTGATCATTGGTGGTGGTCTCGCTGGGATTGCTGCTGCTACGGCACTGGCAGAACATGGCTTCGCTGTTTCGTTGTTCGAAGCCCGTTCTCAACTTGGTGGACGGGCGGGATCGTATCATGATCGCGGATCGGATGAGATTGTTGATAACTGCCAGCATGTGAGTATGGGATGTTGCACGAACTTACGAAAACTCTGTCGGTCTTTAAGAATTGAATCCAGCTTCGAGATGCAAACGGAATTGCATTTCATCTCTCCTGATGGCTCCAGCACACGATTTTCGGAAGGTTGGCTGCCGGCTCCGCTGCACCTCAGCGGAGCCTTTCTGCGGTTGCCGTACATCACATTTCGTGAGAAACGTTTGTTTGCAACTGCTGTCCGCTCACTGGCGAAAGCAAGTCAGCAACAGTTGCGCGGAAAGTGTTTTGCTGACTGGTTACGCGAACATGACCAGACGGACACGCTGATCCGCCGGGTTTGGGAAGTTGTTCTCGTGAGTGCGTTGAGTGAATCACTCGACCGCATCGATGCTGCTTACGCACGCAAGGTTTTTGTCGATGGTTTTCTCGCAAACCGCGAAGGCTGGCGAGTCGAAATCCCCAATGCTTCTCTGGATGAAATTTATTCAAAGGCGACGGCAACAAAACTTGAGTCCCTGGGTGTTCGTGTCATACCTCAGAGTCGACTACGGACTTTCCACTCCTCGGAAGGTTTGATTCGCGGTGCTCAATTTTCTGATGAAAAAGTCGTCGCTGCGGATGAATTCATTCTGGCGGTTCCACATCATCAAGTTGGTAAGTTGCTTCCCAAAGAGTTTTCCGGTCACCCGACCGTTCAGATGTTAGAACAAATTGAAACCGCTCCGATCACGAGCGTGCATCTATGGTTGGATCGCCGATTGACTGATCTACAACATGCAGTCTTTGTCGACAAATTGTCACAATGGATGTTTGCACGCTCAGCAACATCGAAAGAGCAGAGCGACGGCACTCATCGCTATCAAATTGTCATCAGCGCCAGCCGGAACCTGTCCGAGATGAAAAACGAAGAAATCGTGCATGCGGTGATGCACGAACTTGCCGAAGTTTGGTCGGAAGCCGGGAATGCAGAGTTGATCCATTCGCGGGTGATTACGGAGAAGCGAGCAGTCTTTTCAGTCACACCAGGAATCGATGAACTGCGGCCGCAGCAGCAGTCGCCAGTTCCCAATTTGCAATTCGCTGGCGACTGGACTCAAACAAACTGGCCTGCCACGATGGAAGGTGCTGTCCGTAGCGGCTATCTTGCAGCCGAGAATGTTCTGAAAAAGTATGGAGTCACCGAGCGTGTTCTCGCCCCTAATTTGAAAGTTTCGAAGTTGTCGAGGTGGCTGCTCGGCATCAAATCATGATCCAAACAGATGCATACTTTACCCTTGCCCTCAAACCCTAGCCCTTGCCCAAATCGTGTCTCATCTTGATGCCAACGAACGTACCTGGGACCGCCTTGCGCGGGAGAACAGTCAGTTCGCGAACGTCGCAAGCGACGAGGAATGTGAACACCCGTTGCTTGCTCTCGACCGACGCGGTTGGTTACCGGGATCGGTGAAAAGTCTCGATGTGCTTTGCCTTGCCTCTGGAGGCGGCTGGCAATCTATTCTCTACGCAGTTGCCGGTGCGAATGTGACGGTGGTTGACCTCAGTCCGGAAATGCTCAAGCGCGACGATCAGCAAGCACGAATTCGAAACCTTCACCTGAAGACGGTGCAGGCTTCCATGGATGACTTATCGGAACTGGGCGACTCAACGTTCGATATTGTGCACCACCCGGTGAGCAGTTGCTATATCCCGAAGCTCAAATTTGTCTATCAGGAAGTCGCCCGCGTT
>JAJDEL010000858.1 GCA_029259835.1 Planctomicrobium sp.
GCGTCGATGCGATGATGGCAGGCACTCGAGTCGAAGCGAATGATTCCAAGAACAACCCTGCCGACTTCGCACTCTGGAAAGGTTCCAAAGAAGGCGAACCGGCCTGGGAAAGTCCTTGGGGGCCGGGGCGACCTGGTTGGCACATCGAGTGCTCGGTGATGAGTTGCAAGCTGCTCGGCGAATCGATTGACATCCACGGCGGTGGTCTCGATCTCATGTTCCCACACCACGAGAACGAACTCGCGCAGTCGGAGTCTTCATCTGATAAACAGTTCGTCCGTTACTGGATGCACAACGGCTTGATGCAGTCCGGCAAGAACACCGGCAAAGTCGGCGGCGGTCACGACAAGGACGGCGATAAAACTGAAACGACTCAAGACGATCAAATCACGAACAAACTTGCCGGGTCTGCCGGAGCGGAATCCGTAAAGACGGCGGTCTTTGCACATCACCATCCGGAAGTCGTTCGCTTCTTCTTGCTCTCCACGCACTACCGCAGTCCGATTGACTTCTCGATGGAGAATATCAGCAACACCGAAAAGAGCATGGAAGGTTTCTACCGGATGTTCGAAACGTTCGAGCGCGTCACCGGAACGAATTTCTACGCACTTGAGTCCCCCACAACACGCGAGCAAACAACGGATCTTTCGAGTTTGTCAGATGAATCAAAAACATCTCTGGCCGACTTGCGAGACCGCTTCCTGGAAGCAATGGACGACGACTTCAACTCCGGCGGCGGGATCGGAATGTTGTTCGAGATGCGTCGCGTGATAAACGGCTTCATCAGTCAAAACAAGCTCGAAGAATCGTGCAGCGACGAACAGAAGTCTCAACTGGCGACAATGTCGACGCTGTTCAAAGAACTTTCTAACCTCATCGGTGTCTTTCGCAAGCCTGTCGAAAAGAGTTCCGGCGCCGACGATGAATTCGTCGATGGCCTGATGCAACTCATCCTCGACATTCGCTTGCAAGCCCGTGAAGAAAAGAACTGGGGCGTGGCTGATAAAATCCGAGATGCACTCAAAGAATTAAAAGTCGAAATCGAAGACGGAAAAGATGGCGTCCGCTGGAGCCGTGGGTAGAATAGACATTGCTTCGCTGCACGCTTAAAGTGTGCGGTGATTTGTAATTCATCGGAGAGAAAAATGTCCGACGATTCCCCCTTTCACGCACCTGATTCTCAACCTCGCAAAAATGGAAGAAAAAGCCACAAAAAAAAGTTGCGACAAGTTGCTTCCGCACAACGGCACGCCAACATGGCAGCAGGCCTTTATTTGTTGCTGATTCCGGTCAACATCGCCATTTCGTCGATGCCTGAACCGATTCTTGCTCTTGCGATTGGGTTTCTGGTTTTCGCGCTCGGGATTCTAATTTTTGGTGCGATTTCCGTCTTCCGGCTACAAACGGCTCTGAACGGGTTTGTCCTAGGGACAATTTTAGGTGTACTCACGCTCGTCCCCCTGCTCGGTCTTATCCTGTTACTTCTCGGCAGCCAAAAGGCGACAATACTACTCAAAGAAAACGGCATCGCCGTCGGGCTACTCGGCGCTGATCCGAACTCGATCTGAATTTCGCGCCAGATGTGGATGAATAACGGGATTGTTCGCCGGTAGAATGCGGCATACGGACCGTGATGCCGTCCCCCTGGATTCGCGGGTAGACTGAAGTGAGACACGAAGCGTTTCGCCGCACACTTTAAGTGTGCGGTAACGAGTACGATGAATCGAGCCGGTACAATGATTGAAGACTTCAACGACGAAGACGAAAACAACGCTCACGGTTGGGACGCAATCGATGCTGCGCTCGATACGCTTTACGAAGGAGTTGAGCCGATGCACTGGGGGACAGTGTTGCCGTTCAATCTTGGTGGGGAAGATCCGCTGTATGGGGTGAGCGTCTATCACAGTTTGCACCAGCAACCACATTTGCATTATGTCACTTACGGATTCTCTGATCTGTACGAGAAGGAATCCGACGATCCTGAATGGAGCGGATTTGGTTTCGAATTGACTTTTCGATTAGCGGCACCAGAGAAAGCAGAGCCGCCGATTTGGGTTGTTAATTTCTTGCAGAACCTCGCACGGTATGTTTTTGAGTCAGGAATTGGTCTTGGGGAAGGGCACATGTTGCCGCTCTATAGTCCGATCTGCCTGGAGAAGGAAACTCTGATTCGAACTGTCACCTTTGTGGAAGATCCTGAACTCGGTACGATTGAGACACCGAATGGGCAGGTTAAGTTTCTGCAGGTTGTTGGTCTCACCGAAGACGAACTCGACGCAACACAGTGCTGGAACGCAAGTCGATTTGCAGAGTTGATCCGGGAGCAGAATTCGCTTCTCATCACGGATGTCATGCGAGATAGCTATCTCAACGATGCAGAATTCGCTGCACGCGTTGCATGGCTTTCTAAGAAAGAAGGTGCCTCAGCCGATGTGATGTGTTCGAACGAATTCCGTGTGCTGCAAGACCCAGAGACGTCGCAAATCACACTGGTGATCGGGGCAATTGTGGCAGCCTCTTTAGGAAAGCGGCTGCGCGGTCGTATTCCGTTTGAGCGAGAATTCCGCCTCGTTGGTGAAGAAGACGAGATTCTGTTCAAGCCTGGCAAGAAATTCCAGATGACGATGGCTGATCATCTCACTGAATTTCAGTTGACCAATCATCAAGTCGAAGCAATCACCAGTAAGATGCACTCAACGTCAGGCACATGGCGGTTCGATGATCCAGCGAATTTCACTCTGACAATCGAACCAACCGAGATCAAAGACAACGAAGGAAACATCACAGATGTATTAGGGTGAGTGAATCCGTTGTACATTCATTCGGCGTCCCTGTGAATAATCGCAGTCTTTTCGTGTGTATCCTTCGAGAGGTTTAAAATGTCTGGATCATCACTCTCGTAGGACAGCTTTTCAAGCTGTCTGGTCAGGATGAAATCCTGACCTACAGTCGGTCATTCTTAGCCTCGCGCAGTATGTCAATCGGGATTAAAAAGCACCGAGACCGAGAAGGATGATTTCTTCAGTCACCAATTCTGCGGCTTCGCTTCGCCCAAGCTTGCTCATTGCCGCACGCATTTCCACCAGTTTCTCTGGTTTGGAAAGCAGGTCTTCCAGTGTTTGCTGCAAATCTCTTTTGAAGTCAACTGGTGCTGACGATTGCAATGTCAGTTCCGCAGCCCCATGGCTGGAGTAGAACCGTGCGTTGTGTTCCTGGTGATCTCTGACTGAATTTGGATAGGGAACCAAAATTGCCGGGAGACCCGCGATGGCAAGTTCAGCCAGCGTTGTGGCTCCCGCACGGCTGATGACCAGCCTGGATTGACTCAGATAGGTTGCAATATCACTCAGAAACGGACGGACCAATGCGGGGATACCAGCAGTCTCGTAAACCGAGGAAAGTTCGAGATTGTCATCCGTACCTGTTTGATGAATCACATTCCAGCCAGCCAGTAACGCCGGATATTTTTCAACAATCCCTGCCATCGCGAGATTGATCGCCGTTGCTCCCTGACTTCCACCAACAATAAGCAAAGTTTTCACGTCTTGTTGTTGACTTGCGGCTGCTTTCAAGCGAATCGACCTTCGCACCGGATTGCCGGTTTCAACGCAGTTCGACTTTGGCGAAAACGACAACTCTGTTTCAGGAAAACTGGTGCATATCGTCTTTGCGAATCTCGCCAGAATCGTATTCGCTCTGCCTGGCACTGCGTTCTGCTCCATCAACAGAATCGGCAGACGCAAACTCCAGGCGGCGAGTATCCCAGGCAGGCTGCCATAACCACCGAGACCAATCACGACGCACGGTTTCGTTTTTTTTAGTACAGTTCGGCTCTTCCGAATTGCATTGAGTAAGGTGAGTGATGATCGAACCGGTCGTCTTTTCAGTCTCCCCATTGTGACGGACTTCATGCACACCGATTCCACGTTCTGATCAGAGAGAACGGTGCCTTCAATTTTCTTTCTCGATGTCAGAAAGAGGAATCGACAACGATCCGGGAACCGCTCCTTCAATTCCTCACAAACGGCAATTGCAGGAAACAAATGCCCGCCACTTCCGCCACCGCAGAATGCAAAGGTCTGTTCAGGTTCCGAAAGTTGCTGGGTGTTCGAACTCAAAGGGATGCTCTTCGCGGATGGAGTCGGAATTGACGACAGAATCTTTCGTGAGACTGAGAATGATGCCTATTGCAGCCACGCTTGTCACTAGATTACTTCCGCCATAGCTGATTAACGGGTGAGAAATTCCTTTGGGAGGCAGCATTGCAGTCACAACAGCGACGTTCATAGCAGCTTGGAGGACAAGTTGCGTCAGAAGTGTCGTTGCGACCACAGATTGAAAAGTGTGCTTGTGAGTCATCTTAATGAGCTTCAAGCCGCTCAGGTAAAACCCTAACCATAACACAATGACTCCTATGGTCCCTAACAGTCCGAGTTCTTCTCCAATCACCGAGAAGATGAAGTCGGTATTCGCCTCAGGAAGGAAGCTGAGTTTCTGCCAACCTTGGCCCAGACCTTCACCTTGTAACCCACCGACACCTAAGGTCGTGAGTGATTGCTGGACTTGATATGGAGCCGCGTCTGGATGTGTCCAGGTTTGGATAAAACCTTGTACGCGAGCCAGCTGGTACGGTCGCAGCGTAATCAGACCTGCAATAGTGGGAACTGCCAGCGAGGCAATGAGAATAAAATACTTCAATGGCCAGCCAGATAGAAATAGAGCAATGGCTGCAACGACTCCAAGGAATACCGCCGTTCCTAAATCCGGTTCGATCAGCACCAACCCCAGAGGAACTCCAATCAGTAAAAGCAAGGTGACAGTTGGACCCATTCTTGACGAATTCAGATTGCCTTCACGATTGAATCGAAAGCGGCAAACAATCAACGGGATCGTGAGTTTCAAAAGTTCGGACGGTTGAAGTGAAAACGGTCCCAATCGCAACCAACGTTGTGCTCCGTTGACCCGATGACCTAACCCTGGAACAAGAACAGCCATCAGCAGAACAACGCTGGTGAGGTACAGAACAGGAGCGAGTCGATACCATAGCCGGGAAGGAAGATGCGAAGCAATCGCTCCAGATAGAAGGGCAAGTCCAAGATAGATCGCGTGTTTCTCGAGGTAGATCTGTTCTGCATTTACAGATCGCGAGCTCATGCTGGCGCTGTACACCATCAGTGTTCCCACGGCCAAAAGAATACCGGCGAAGGCAAGGAATAGTCTGGATGGAAGTTCTTTTGATTCCTGCATTTGTCTTGAATATCAATAAGACTCTCGACCTCTTCACGGCAACAAATTGCGATTTCACCTCACAGACGCTTTGAGGATTCTGTTTCATCGTCTAATGAACGCCACTCACTCTTCCCTGATCGTGTTGAGTTTTCTCACCCGTATAAGCGGACCAAATGATCTCACCGGCGTGATGTGTCGTTCTGATTCTGAAAGACGTTTCGAAGTCGCAAAGCTGAAATTCCGTCCAATCTGAACCGGCAGTTCTAACCGATAACTACTTTTGGGAACCACTTCGAGCCAACCACTAAAATTACCCAGATGATTACCTCAAACTTGAAATGAGAGGTTGTAATGAAGAAATTGCTTTTCTTTGGATTCGTAATCACAGCAATTTTCTACGGTGGCAGTTCCCGCATTCAAGCAGACGAAGTTTGGTACACCGACCTCGATCAGGCTCGGAAGGTTGCCAAGGAAACGAATCGACCAATTCTCTGCCATTTCTTCGCAGATTGGTGCGGTCCATGCCACCAGATGGAACAACAAGTTTTCCCTCATCAACAGGTACGTCAAAGGCTCAGATCGTCTGTTGTTGCCGTGAAGATTGATGTTAAGAAATATCCTCATTTGTCGAACCGATTTGGTGTCACAAGTTTGCCTACTGACCTTTTCCTAGAGCCTGATGGAAAAGAAATTTTGCAATCAACAGGATTCCGAAATTCGAACGACTACATGGGGCTCGTCATGCGCGCTCGCACACGATACGCAGACCTGTTGGCAACACGAGAATCTGCAAAAAAACAGTTAAATACAGATTCATTAGCAGGTAATGATCAACCTGTGATTCCTGCAGCTGCGACCGAAGTGATGCTCGGAGGATATTGTCCAGTGAGCCTTTGGAAATCACGGCGCTGGGAAAAGGGTGCTCTGCAGTTTCAATCCGACTACAAGGGCCAACGATACCATTTTGCAAATGCAGAAAACCTCAAAACATTTAAGCAAACCCCTGGACGTTTTATCCCACAATTCCTCGGTTGTGATCCGGTTGTTGTCTGGGAAACTGATCGTGCGGTTGCAGGGAAGATTCAGTTCGGTGCCTTCTATGATGAACAGCTCTACTTGTTCACGAATGACCAGAACCGCAAGCGATTCAAAGCCGCACCTGACCAATTCATTAAGACCCAAGTCGTCTTGCACTCTGATCAGATCGAACGTGTTGTGCGTTAGGAGTTGAGTAAAAAACAACCCGTCGGATTTAGCGAAGCCTGGTATTTTAAAATGCTGGGCTTCTTCTTTTGGTCACGATATTTCTCGCTGATTGATGCCTGGAAATGAAACAGGGATTCTTACTCAAATTGAGGGACCGTCTTTTGAGGACTTCTCCATTGTGGTGGCACAAGAATGAGTGTCATTACAATCAGCATTCCACAAATGGTGTAACACGCTGTGAAGACCCACCACGGTGCGTCAAAGAACAAAAGGAAGTGAATTGATTTGGCGAGGCCGCTATCTCCATCGAAGGGCTGGCCAGCAAGAGTTCTGAGTTGGTCTTCCCAAGTCGTTAAAGGACAAGTCACTCCCGCCCAAGCTTCGGCAACGACGATCAATATCATCGTAAGGTGAACGCCTCTCAACCACCGATTGCGAACCCATTCCCACTGCATGACAAAACCACAAAGGATCAGAACGAGTCCGAGAACAATCGTTCCGGCATAGGCTATGTGCAAGACGGCAGTGAAGTCCGCCAGGAATCCATAGAAATTGTTATTCATTTTCTCCACCTGACCTGAATACTGCATTCAAAACAGTCATCAATTTGCACTGCTGTTGCAGAGGTAAGGACCAACAGGCAAGGATTCGATGAAAATTACTGGAGGCAAAATTTGGTTCGACAGAATGGTAGAGGTCTCCTATCGCTGATTTATTCCCAAGTCGGAGTGAAATATCAGAAATTAGCGATTGTGACGATTCTCTCTTTGATTGAAGTACTGGTGACCGGGGGACGGATCACACGCAGTTGGTACGACCGTTACCGTTGAAACGAGGTCTTCGGATTGATCGATTTGAAAAGTTGACCAGACCACTCCGTGACATAGGGTTCAAAGCAGTCAATAGTCCACTCGATTCGATCTCAGGAAGGGGTCACCTCCATCATGTTGCCTTTCTCCTCGTCAGATACGCCAGCGGCCAGTTACCTCAATACTCATCCTATGGAGTCATCGAGGCTGCTCAATTCACTTATTGAAATCGTCAAAACCGTTGAGGGGGCATCGTCAAACAATTCCATTGACCAGATTATCAATTCGCAAATTTTGCGACGGCTTCTCTCTGCAACCTATTTCCGAGATGTCGAAACCCTCAAGCATTCACGTCGTGTCGGGTTACTAAGCGTCGGGATTGGCTCGCGTCTGGGGTGGGAAAGCGATGAGCTTCGGTTAATTGAAATCGCGTCATTGCTGCACGACATTGGAAAGATCGGCATCCCCGATCACATTTTACACAAACCGGGAAAACTGAGCCCAGATGAGGCGGAGTACATTACCGCTCATCATCGGGTTGCAGTAGAACTGTTACAGGCATGTCGAGCAAATTCTGAACTCATAGAGATTGTTGCCCAATCCCACGGCATTGATTTTGAAACGAACCTGCAAAGTCACGAAATTGCTCTTAGCCTCGGTTCAAGAATTCTCGCCGTTTCGGATGCTTACGAATCGTTAACATCCTCGAAACCTTATCGACCTGCCTACGACGAAAAAGAGGCTTTGAAAATTCTGCACGACCAATCCGAAAAAGGCTTTGACCGAAACGTTGTTGCTGCCCTTGAACGCTGGTTGAATAGTGACGAAGCAGAAGTTTTGGACGATGAATCGGCGGCCGAGGCTGCGGTACGTGCAAATGCTCCTACAACAGAGACCGCCAAAGCAAACATGGCCTGTATTTGTCAACTCTTTCAGTACCTTCATCTCCTTGAAAGCTTGTACGATGCATTTTATATCGTCGATGACTCACGACGAGTCGTGACCTGGAGTACCGGAGCAGCAAGGCTCTTCGGGTTTCCTGCGGTTGATTTAATTGGGCAATCGTGGCATCGATCCATTGTTGCTTCAACGACAAGCAAAAAGGATCCGATCGAGATCGCGTTTACGGAATTCAAACCGCATTGTCATATCTTGAACTTAAAAGATGTCGAAGGCGCTGATCGAGAGTTTGACGTTCAATCGGTGCCCATCTTTAATGATGAAGGGAAAGTTGTCGCTGTGGCAGAATTCATTTGCGATGGCAACGAATCCAAGAAACACCGGGGGCAATTTCGGAAGCTGCAAATGGCAGCAACAAGAGATGCACTCACAGGAGTTGTGAATCGAGGTGAACTCGATGAACTCACCGAACAAGTTTTTGCCAAGTGGGAAGCCGAGCCAACGATTCCGTTTAGTGTTGTTTTTCTGGACATTGACCATTTCAAAGCGATCAACGACCGACTTTCTCATGCAATTGGAGATCGAGTTCTCATTGATATTGCTCGACTCATTCAGGACGAACTCTATTCTGGAGAAATTATCGGTCGGTATGGCGGAGAAGAGTTCGTCATTTTATGCCCAGAGACTCCATTGGAAACTGCCCTCGAACGTGCCGAACGTGTACGAAGAGCGATCATGGACGCCAAGATTGCGGGCCGCGAAGATTTGCGCGTGACTGCTTCGTTTGGAGTGGCACAAGTTGAGCCTGGAGACACAACGGAGACTGTTATTAAACGAGCTGACCAGGCGCTTTACGACGCAAAGAATGCTGGGCGAAATCGAACCTGCCACCGGGCCACACGTCGAACTAAGGAGTCGCCAACCGCAGAGCAAGTCAAAAACCAAAAGCAATGGATCTACCGGACAGAGATCGTGACCTGCGTGGCCAGCTCAATGCTGCCTGCGAAACTGAAAGGCTACGTCCTCGACAACCTGTCAGAAATTCTCGAAGTCAATGAAAACGAGTTACTTCTTCAAGTGGGCGTTCCGGGAGTATTCGGAGGCTGGGGAAGCAAGACAGATCGTCAGCCCGTAAAGGTTCACATTGAGTTCCAGGATCTTCCCAGGGATGAAAAAGTCGCTGGGACTAAAAGAATTTTGTTGAAAACGACGACGGAACCGATTGGTCGCCCTTCGAAACACAGCACATTTCACACACGCGCAATGTATGTCGTCGAATCGCTGAGATCCTATTTGATCGCTGACTAAATTCTTACTTCGTCAGGTGAATGGCTTCTTCAAGACTGATCGTCCCTTCATAGATCGCACGACCGGTGATGACACCGATGAGATTCGGATGTTCGAGGGCAATATCATTCAATTTTTTGATGTCTTCAATTGTCGTCACACCTCCCGAGGCGATGACCTTCAAGCCCATCTCGGCAAGCAGTACAAAGTCATTCAGTGTGACATCATCAATCCCTTGCATCATTCCGTCGTTCGCGATGTTTGTGTAGATGACGGCTGCCAGCGGTAATCCAACGTACTCCTTCGCGAGTTCGAGAGCGGAAGTCTTTGAGACGTCGAGCCAGCCTTCGGTCGCAACCATCGAATCGCGAGCGTCCAGACCAAGGCAAACACGGTTTGGATACTTTTTGACGATTTCTTTGAACCATTCAGGTTGCTTGAGTGCCTGCGTGCCAATGATGACTCGGTCCAGACCAATCTCCTCAAGCATGGTCTGCACTGTCTCTTCGCTGCGAATTCCTCCTCCGAGTTGACAGGGGATTTCGACCGCTTTCAGGATATTTCTGATGACATCGATATTTTCCGGTGCCCCGGCTTTGGCTCCGTCAAGGTCGACAAGGTGCAGCCGCTGCCCGCCAGCATCCTCCCAACGCTTTGCCATCGCGACAGGATCGTCACCGAAAATCGTCTCGCGAGAGTAGTCACCTTGACGAAGTCGAACACATTTACCGTTCCGAAGATCAATAGCAGGCAGGATTTCCATCGATTTAGTGATTTCAAACAGAAAGGTTGCAAAGGTTTATTCGTCCAGTTCTGGACATGACAACGAGGAGAATATCGGGTTCCGCAAAGAACTTGAAGCGACTACTTCTGTTTAGCCGCACACTTGAAGTGTGCGACTAACCATTTGAGATATTGACCCATTTTACTGAATTGCGATAACTTTCCGCGTATGGCTGCACACCCGCTGACAATTGTCCAAATGGTTCCCGAATTGCACGGCGGCGGAGTCGAGCGCGGAACCATCGAACTCTCCGAAGAATTGGTTCGTCAAGGACATCGCTCGATTGTGATTTCTGCTGGTGGCCCGTTGGTTTCGCAACTCCACGAGCATGGCGCCGAACACGTCCAGTGGAACGTTCGTTCGAAATCTTTACTGAGTCTGCGCTGGATTCGACCACTACGAAGATATCTGATCGAAAACAACGTCGACATTCTCCACGCTCGCTCTCGAATCCCTGGCTGGATTGCATACCTCTGCTGGAAAAGGATGAACGTAGCAACACGACCGCATTTCGTGACGACTGCCCACGGCTTATACAGCGTCAACAAATACAGCGAAGTGATGACACGCGGAGAGCGTGTGATCGCCATCTCCGAAACGGTAAGTAGCTATCTCAAAGACAATTACCCAAGAATCCATGCCGGTTCGATCACAACGATTCCGCGTGGAATCGATCCGGCTGATTTTCCGCGTCATTTTCAGCCCTCACAGCAATGGTTGCAAGATTGGTATCAAGAGTTTCCACAACTCGTCGGACGCCCAACGATTTCACTCATCGGTCGTCTCACACGGCTCAAAGGGCACCTCGACCTCATCAAAATTGTTGACGAACTCCGAAAGCAAATCCCAGACATTCAAGCACTAATCGTTGGGTCTGTTGATCCACGACGTGCTCAATACGCAGAACAAGTTCACGCCGAAGTCAAGCGACGAAATTTAGAGAAGAATATCGTTTTCGCCGGACAGCGATCTAAAATTCGTGAAATCTACTCAGTCTCGAATGTTGTGCTTTCTCTGACATCAGACCCACCAGAAGCATTTGGTAGAACAACAGTCGAAGCATTGACGATGGGCGTTCCTGTCGTGGGATACAACCACGGAGGGACAGGAGAGATCCTGCGATCTATTTTCCCAGAAGGATTGGTTGCCGCTGGTGACATTCAATCGGTGGTACACCGAATCAAGTCCATGATTGAAGACGACGTATGCGTTCCGGACGAACATCACTACTTGAAAACCAAGATGCTAGCAGACACGTTGTCAGTCTACGAAGAACTGGCAGCGTAATTCACGATCATAACTCATGTAGGGCAGGCTTCCGCCTGCCTTCCTCGAAGACAAATTGAACGACATATTAAATTTCAAACACGTTCAAAATTCACACTGCGAATACCAAGGACGGAGACGCACGATGATGAAATGGGATAGTGCGAAGCAGACAGAACGACTCACCAAAGTAGCTCATGAAATCGAGCAGGAGTCGCAGCAGGAGCAAGCGGGCGGAGATCCCACGGTCGGTTTCTTCGGTGCGTTTCTGGTGGCACACGTCTTGATCTGGACAATTCTTGCAACGTTGACGCAACCGAACTTGCCAGCAGAAACACTGGAACTCCTCACTGATGGACAATTACCAGCCTGGGGATACTACAACCATCCTCCGCTGGCAGTCTGGCTGATGTCGTTCGTCTCGGCAATATTCGCTCCGGCGGCCTGGCCTGCCTATCTGCTTGCTCAAATTTGTATCGCTACCTGCATGTGGGCTGCCTGGAAAATCGGCAAAGAGTTCTTACATCCCTGGACGGCAATTTGCGGAGCCATTGTATTAGAAGGTTGCTACTTCTTCACAATTGGATCAACCGCGTTTACGAGCGCTCACCTCGCTGGATGTCTGTGGGCGTTGGCAATTCTGGCCCTATACCACGGTTTTCAACTCGAACAACGACGTTACTGGGTCATCGTCGGAGTCTGCCTCGGCCTCGGAATGCTCAGTCACTACAGCACCGCTCTGCTCTTCGTAGCAATGTTGGTGTTCTCATTCCTGAATAAACAGGCACGGCAGTGCTGGGATACTTCCTGGCCGTTTCTGGCGGGTTTAATAGCCGCTGCAATTCTATTTCCACACTTCTGGTGGGCTTGGACGCACCATTTCAGTACTGTTTCAACTGCCATGCACGGTTGGAAATCCATCCTGAGTCATGGGCAATTTACGTTTCAGTTTGTGATCTTCCAACTCATGGCGATCATCCCGATTGTCCTCTTGCTGATTCCAATGATTGCGTACTTCCGCCTTGATGAACCGACTTCAACAGAAGATGAAGAGCGAGACTTCGTCCGCCAGTACCTTCTTATCGTGACGCTTCTACCAGCAGCACTCATGCTGGCATTCGCGCTCATTGTGGGTGTCGACCTCGGTTCCACCGGATTGACTCTCTGGACCTTTGCCGGAGTTGCGATACTCATGTGGAGCGATCTCGATGAAAACCGCATCGCCTGGAGAAAAGTGATTCTGCACAGCGGTGCCGTCGGTGGTGGCTTCGCAGCCTTGCTCGTCGTGATGAACTTCATGATGCCCTATGTCGTGAATTCAGGCAGTCCCTCAGACATCCATTTCCCTGGCCGAGAACTCGCCAAAGAAGTACGTTCCTTGTGGAAATCTCATGGAGGAGATCAACCCCTGGCAATCGTCGCAGGGCCAGACCAATTAGCCCAGAATGCGAGTTGGTATCATGGAACGTTCCATCACCCGCTGGTGTACAACAACCTCGACATTGATCAGTCAGCAGGAGTCAGCGACGAAAAACTTCTCGAAGAGGGTGGAATCATTCTCTGGACAGGTCAGGGAACAGAATCAGAGAAGCAGATCTTCACCACAGAGAATTTGATGCACCGGTACCAAAACGCAGACATTGAATTTCTCGAAGAACCGATCACTCTACCTTGGGGTAATTCGCCGAAAAATAAACCACTTGAGGTGCATGTCGCCATTATTCATCCTGCCTCGGTTGATTCACCAGAAGAAGCCTCCGCACTCTCTTTCAGCGAAAGCGATCAAGCGTTAGCGGACGGTGCTATCGTCATCCGCTAACTCATCTCGTTTCCTCAGAACAATTTTCCACCATGGCGCCTCCTGAGATCCACCTGTCGTTTGTACACAAGTAAGCCCAAAGGGTTGCGTCTAAGTTAGCCCAGGGCAGAACGAAGTGTCGCCCTGGGGGAAGAGAATCACCACAAGCAGAGCCCCAACGGGACGGCTCTAAGATGGGAACTCGCCTCTGGACATAGGGCCACCCCGTTGGGGTTGAATTCGCCTGTTTTTCGATGCCCAGGGCTGACGTAAAGCTGGCCCTTCGGGTCGACAGACTTCCGTGGAATGGTGAATCATTGACAGGATGGTCCACCATGGGAGAGTGGGCACTCACAGAAGTTCAGGACGTCTTGTTCCACGCCGGTGCTAAATGAATAGCCGTTGCGATATCCATTTCTCAAGTGAGATCATCGACTGCAACCGCTCAACGGACGGATTCTCACATCTCACGGTGAAAACCGTCCATCAATTCTGGACAACGGGTAGGTCGAGAATATACAAAGGAGGCTGCAAAATGATTTTCGCAGCACCGTTACATCAGTGCTGCTGCATGCGTTGAGAAAAATACACCATGAGTGACACACGAAATCTTTTTCACAAGGTCTGGGATCTTCACACCGTTGGAACGTTGCCTTCCGGGCAGACGCAACTGTTTGTCGGCTTGCACCTCATTCACGAAGTGACCAGCCCGCAGGCATTTGAAATGCTGCGTGAGCGCGATCTCAAAGTTCACGCTCCGGCACAAACGGTTGCCACAGTCGATCACATTGTTCCAACGGACGTTCAGGCACGCCCGTTTCAGGATCTTCTTGCCGAACAGATGATGTCGACGATTGAGAAGAACTGCCAGGAATTTGGCATCACTTTGATGGACCTCAAAGACAGCCGTCAGGGAGTTGTCCATGTTGTCGGTCCAGAACAGGGACTGACGCAACCGGGCATG
>JAJDEL010000859.1 GCA_029259835.1 Planctomicrobium sp.
CCCCTGTTGGTGCGACAACATCGTACGTTCGAGGCTTGCTGAAAATTGCAATGAAGTTCAGAAGAAACGCGATTGTCATCATTGCCATGAGAAGTTTCATGAGAGTTTCGACAGAGCGGTAGAGGTCTCTGAGTAGATAAAGAACTCCAATGATCGACAGGTTCGCAACAACAAGAATTGCACATCGGGCAGGGAAGCCGAGCGGCTCATCACCAAAGAGTGGTTCCATCCCTCCAATCAGAGCGATGTTGTTCGACGACTGGAAAAAAGCGACAAGTACGAAAAGAGTTAATCCAATGGCAACCGCAACCGGACGGCCCAATCGAGTCGCCAGTTCGTCGCACAAGCTCCCTTCGTAGACTGCCCCTAACCTTGCTGCCAGCGAGACCATAGCGATCATCAAGATGGTTGCCGCAAGGATGACGGGAATTCCCATTATTCCAAAGGTCGCGCCAACTTTCGAGCTAGTCAGAATCGAACCCGGACCAAGCACGACAGCTGCAACGATGATCGCAGGACCAACCGACTTAAAAATGTTCTTCATGTTTTTACTCGATCAAAGTTTACTGTTGAACACCGCTGTAAAATAACTTGGATGATAGATTTGCTTCGATTATTCGCTTCAATCCAATCATGAACGACTTGACCATCACAGCGAGATTCGTGAAGACTACCAGTGGTCGATAAACGTAGCAAACGTTGGCGAGTTCGCTCACACATCACTGCCGTGGCAAGAGAGCAAAAACGGCGTTGGTCATCGTGGCAATACCAGTTCGCAACGTTAATTCGAAGTCGGGATAGTAGGCGGCTGAATGCAATGAAGGTGGTGTTTGACCAGCCATTTTGAGCTGATCCAGCCGTCGTTGACTCACACTGCCCAGCCGGTACATCAGAATGGGGACGCCTGCCTTGCCGTACAAGCTGAAGTCTTCCGCTCCCATGACAGGTTCAACCTTCTCGACCTTGGCTTTACCCAGTGTTCGCACAAATACGGAACTCAATTTTGCGGCGAGATCATCGTCGTTGTACAGCGAAGGAGTTCCTTCTGAAAATTTCACCACCGGCGCGGGAGCTCGGTGACCGATGGCGACGGCTTTCGCTTTACGTTCAATTGCTTCCAACAACTGCTGACGAACTTCAGACGAATAACTTCTGACTGTCAGTTGTAGTTTGCATTCATCGCTTATAATGTTGTGCTTGGTTCCACTATGAATGGAACCGACGGTGATCACGGCAGGTTCGATCGGCTTGATTTCGCGACTGACAATCGACTGCAGAGCAACAACCAATTCAGCCGCCTGAATAATCGGGTCTACGGTGGTGTGTGGCGCGGAACCGTGACCGCCGCGACCTTTCACAGTGATATCGACACTGTCCACATTCGCCAGGGCATATCCCGCTCGATAGCCGACTCGCCCGGCTGCGAGATCAGAACCAACATGCAAAGCGACTCCAAAATCCGGTTTGGGGAACTTCGTGAACAGACCGTCTTTCAACATCGCCCTTGCTCCGCCAACGCGTTCTTCGGCTGGCTGACCGATCAGCATCAAAGTTCCCTGCCAGCGGTCTCGGTGAGTGGCAAGATAGCGAGCCACGCCGACCAGATTCGTCATGTGTATGTCGTGACCGCACGCATGCATGACCCCGGTCTTGCTGCCGTCCTCGTTGGCGACAACGACCTTTGATGCGTATTTCAGGCCAGTTTCCTCTGTCACTGGAAGTGCATCCAAGTCCGTTCGCAGCATGAGTGTCGGGCCATCTCCGTTTTTGAGAATTGCCACAACCCCAAAGCCACCCACGTTGGATGTCACTTCATAGCCAGCTTGTTCCCATTCTGCGGCAATGCGGTTAGAGGTTTCTGCTTCCTGGTAGGAAAGCTCGGGATGGCTGTGCAAGTGGATGTATAATTTGACCAACGAATCCAGATTGGCTTCCGTCCAGTCTTCCACAGTTTGAGCACTACAGACCGGAGAGGAAAGTGATACGATTAAAACGACGAGTACCAGCAAAACATATTTCATGTTAACCACGCTTAATAGAACAAAGGACGGGCGTGGGATTCTATACCCCATTGTGCTTAAAAGTGTAGTCGACGGGTGAGAAGGTATTCGCGAGATGATCGGGGCCGGGACGATCACACCAAATGCTCTCTCCGGTCTTAATTTTCAGGTAGAGTCGTTTTGAGTTCGATTCAGTTTTTTTCGTTGCTGGATTCTCCCCGTACAAAATTACAGTATGAGCGCTCGTATTCCGGAAGTGTGAGAGATACTCATGCACGATAGGGATACGAAGTCCACTGCTGAGTTCGCTGAGATCATCAAATCCATAGGCTGCGAAATCAAGAAGACATCAATCATCTCGCCAAACCTGTAAGCACATGTGGAACGAGTTGTCCAGACATTGAAACCTGAAGTCTTAAATGAATTCGTGGTTGTCTCCGAAAAACATCTGAACCACATCTGCCGCGAAGCTCAGGCCTAGTACAACAATGAACGTGGTCACTCGGCGAGAGAGAATCTACCGCCTGGCTGGGAACAACCACCGGAAGAGATCAAGACTATCAAGCTGAAGGACGTTGCTTGCTCTACCAGACTCGGTGGACTGCTGAAACACTACTGGCGACGGGCTGCTTGAGCATCTTTCTACATAAATTAATCACAAGGACCGGGATCGTGGTTTGCCCTGAAAGGATTCGTGACTCGAAAAAAACGCTCCTAAGCTGTTGGCAGCTGAATATCAGCAATCTCAATGTTCAACGTTTCAATTCTCTCTGCGAGGATCGCTCTGAAATTTTCCTGTTCAAAGGTGTTCGAGGTTTTTGTACCCCGCGGCAAATTTATTCACCATCGTGGCGGAGTAGGTGGACAAACCCGGTTTGGGATAAACACAATGTAGAATCCCAGCACAATCCAAATTCTGCGAGACATGGACAATACGCTATGCATGAAAACGTGAAACGCTTCCTCTTCGGCGCGTTCGTCTCCATTGTCGCCGCTACCGCGTCCGCCGAATGGACACAGCTTCAGGGAAATGCACAACGCTCGGGAAATGCACTGACCGAGGTGATTCCCGCTGATCTCGGCCTGGTCGCCGCCGTACCGACGACGGACGCGATTTTTGCTGCGCCGGTGATTGCCGATGGACGCGTATTCGTCATAGACGGTTCCGGTGTGGTCTTCGCGATCGATGCCGCATCGCACAACGTGCTCTGGACACACGCTACCCGCGGCGGGAAAGGTAATTGTAATAACGTCGCGGCTCCGGCCGTGGCGGGTAAGTATCTGCACGTGGGCACGACCGCTGGCTATTACTACGTCTTCGAAGCAGCGACCGGAAAAGTGGTCAGCGAAATAGACTGCCGCGAACCGATCTTCTCCGCGCCCGTGGTCGGCGAACGACGGGTCTACTTCGCCACTCTTGGCGCCCGCATCTACGCGGTGGAACCGGAAGGCAAAGAGGTTTGGAACTGGGACTTTGTTAAGGAGGTCGTCGGCTTCACGGGCGACCGGTGGCTCGGCTCCGACTGGGTCAAGTTTCGGGGCGACCGGGTCAATTGGAAGGACCATTTCGTCTGCTCCCGCGACATCAGTCTGGTAGGCGACACGGTCGTCATGCCCGCCGGCGGGCGGACAGTCTTCGTCGAAGACGCGGAAGACGGACCTACGTTGCGCACTGTCGGGGAGATACCGGCTTACGCGGGCAAGGAGTACCCCGCGACCTTCGGGCAGAGCGCGGACAAAGAGGGCAACGTCTACATTCAATGGCACCGCCGTGACAATGCCGGCCGCGTCGAAATCATGCGGCTTGAAGAGGACGAGGTGAAAACGGAATTTGTGAAGGGTACGGAGACCGCCATCAACATCCCTGGCCTTCTGGGGTTCGCCAGTGTTGCCGTGCACGATGGTGTGGTCTATCGCACTCGTCCCGAGCACGGTTTAGGACTCTGTCGCCACGCACCGAATGCGGAAGAGCCAGAGGTGCTGTGCGAAGCACCCTCCATCAGTCCGCCGATCGTCACGCGCGAGCACATCGTTTATGGCGGTTTGGATGGTGAACTTCACGTGGTCCCCATCCGCGGCGGCCAAGAGCGATCGTTTCCGACCGCCTGGAGCGTCCCCATCACCGCGCCCCTTGGCGTCTCGAATGGGCGAGTCTACGCCGCATGTGAAGATGGGTA
>JAJDEL010000860.1 GCA_029259835.1 Planctomicrobium sp.
GCCGAAAGAGTAGCAATCGTGGGCTTGGTCGTCATGTTCTCAATGGAGTCCATGCCGATGCAGAGATGAGGCAGAAGCGTCTGCGGAAGAACCTTGCTGAGTTCGTAATCGATCGTCGGTGCACTGGGCGGCACACCGTCACTCCCGCGATAGCCACCGAGTGCGCCGAAAAAAGCACTGTGTGACGGGCTGGTGTGCAGACCATGCAGGCCGTTGATGATATGAAGTTTTTCTTTATATGGTTCGAGTGCTCTGATCGGCTCTGGAAGTTTAGATTTCGCCAGCGAGCCGCTGCGTTTCATCCCTTCCGGAATACAGGTCTGCGGATCGAAGCCCTGGTTCTGCATGAAGAAGATGATGCGTTTTGGAGTCTCATTACTGGAGGACGATGCCAGGAGATGTTTGGGAACAAGTGGCAAGCCAAATGCAGCTCCGGCTGCCATTCCTTGAAGCATTTTTCGACGGTTAAGCATAATCGATCTTTCAGCAATATTTACTGTGAATTTTCTATCGTCTGTGTTTTCATGGGGACCTGTTCGATCCTTCCTCACAGCCAGTCACTCCTCTGAAAATACGATAGCAGCAACAGGCAACCGTATAAACTAAAAAAAGTAGAATAGTGAGGCACGATACTTGTCAGATGCTTAAAGCACCGCATTTATTTTAACTTATCCGTTAATTGCCACAACCCACTTGTGGGCAATCTCTTACGACGGAAATTCGATTGTGTTGTTTTGTAAGAGGATCAGACTCAGATCGACCTGAAGTGCCGAGTTATTGTCGTAAAAAGCTACTTGCCTTCTTTCAGCGGCACCTGCTCTGCACCCGCTAGGTAGGAAAAGAGGTCTCTGACTTGTTGTGTGGTTAGGTTTTGCAACTGCCCCTCTGGCATCATGGAGACAGGGGAAATTTTTCGGTTGTCGATTTCATTTTTGGGGATGACCACCTTTTCATTGACCGTCCTGATTGTCACGGCTTTGTCGCTCTCTGCGATCACCAGTCCGGTGATGACTCTGCCGCTCTCAGTGAGGATGATTTGCATTTGGAAATCGCGGGAGACCTGAGCATTTGGATCGATCATGTTCTCCAGCATGTAGTCGATATTGTGCCGTGGTGAGCCAGTGATGTCGGGACCAATTTGACCACCGCTGCCGAAGAAACGGTGGCAGTTCGCGCAGTTTTTTTGGAAAATTGCCCGCCCGGCGACAGAATCCGCGCGATCCAAAGCTGCTGGTGATAACAACTTTTTATATCGCACGATCTGCTTTGCCTTGTCAGCCGGTGTGGCGCGGACTTCTCCCCAGACCAGTTTAACTCTTGCAGTCAAGCGATCATCACCCAAGTTACGCAGTTGCCGGGCTGTGAATGCAGAGAGGTCCCCACGCGGAATTTGTTTCGTCTCCACCGCATCAAGTAACTGCATGGCCCAGGTCGGTCGAGAGGCCAGAGTCTGAACGGCGTCCTGTCGAGCAGGAGGTTTGAATGAGTTGTAATGCTGGAGGATTGTCGCAGGAGTCTCTGGGTGATTGTACTCCGCCAGTCCTCGCAAGGCAGCGACTTGAGTCGCAGGATCACGAAGAATCTCCAACAAGAGCGGTGCGAGATTGTTCACCTTTCTGGCAACAAGTGCGTGAATTGCTTCATTGCGATCTTGCGACTTGTCATTACTGTCGGCAGCTTGCTTCCGGAGAAATTGTAACGCGACCGGATCATCAAATTTCAACGCGAGTTGCAGTGACTGCTGACGGTTCTGACTTTCCTTGAGTTTTGCAAACGCCCGAGGCCAACTTGGCGGCATCGGAACGCTGCGTTGTCCTTCTAATCCCTGCAGAATGCCGGTGAGCAGATCGGAGACGGCATCACTCTCCGGATTATCAAGAACCTGTCCCAACGAAGCGACAACTTGTTCGACTTTGTCTGCCGAAGCGGCTCGGCGGGCAATGTGCCGACGAATGAGTGGGATTTCAGCGATCTCTGCAAACTCGACAAAGCGAGCGGGGTTTTCGTGAATCAGTGGTTCAATCCCGTACCAGAGCATCAATGGCAGGTTCTCATCGCCGGCATCTTCTGTTCTTGTCACCAGCGCTTCGGCAATCGACCAGCGAACCTGCGGCTCTAGTCGCTGCAGCATGCTTGCCAGATAAAGTCGGACGAAAGGAGACTCATCGCTGACTGCTAGCTGCTGGAACTTTTGTAACGCCCGTTTCGGCGGGGCGTTGTTTTCGCAAAGCAGACGCATCGCCCAGGTGCGAATGTATTCGTCTTTGTGATTCAGTTGGTTGATCAGGAAATCGTCAGCCAGTCCGTTCGTCACGTGTAAAGCCCACATCGCGCGAAGCTTGCGAGGGATCTCATTCTGTTCATCGAACAGCGTTCGCAATTCTTCATGAGTTTCCGAGAAATCATCCTGTTCCGTAGCACGTTCCTGTAACAGCCGTCGCGCGTGGCGGACGTACCAATCGTTGCGATGAAGTTGTAGCTCGACCAACTCACGATTGCTGAGTTGGCTCATGTTAACTTGTGTCTTGTTTGGTTTTCCATAAGAGATTTTGTAAATCCGACCCGTCTGTCGGCGCGTGTTCCTGACGCTATGGCATTCACCGGTGTCGGACCAGTCGCTGACGAACACGGAGCCATCCGGACCGTATTGCAATGTGACTCCCATAAACCAGGGATCTTGTGATCGCATCAAATCTTTTCCGTGCGAAGCGACATACCCGGAGCCGGAGCGTTTCAGAATATCGTTATTGATTCGTTTTCCATGAATGTTATTGGTGAACAATGAGTTGCGATAACTTTCGGGCCAGTTGTCTCCCAGGTAGATCATCGTTCCGCAATGCGCATGACCTCCGCCTGCTTCGTCTTCTTCCGCTGAGCCGATTCCTTCCCGGACATTTTTCCCACCAACACCTCGCTTGATGCTCTCCAGATTCCCACCGACAAAGTGCAAGTGATCGGCAATTGTCGGAATACGCTCGTAGGCATACTGACTCGATTCACGGTTCCGCCACGGTTCGTAGTGCGCACCTGGAATCACATGAAACAAGTGTGGATTCACGCAGTTGCAGACGAAAGCTTCGCCGAAGTCATTCCAGTCGATTCCCCAGGGGTTCGTTGTTCCGTCTGCAAACGGCTCCCAAACGTGACGCACCGGATGATAGCGATACACGCCACCATCGAAACGGACTCGCTGCTCCTGCGGCGTTCCCGGTTTGCCGAGCAGCGACCAGTTGGTTCGCCCATGTGTCCCATAGAGCCAGCCATCCGGTCCCCAGGCGAAGCCATTCGCCAGGTTGTGTGCATTGGCGTGGTTGCCGAACCCGTCCAGCAAAACCTCCGGGATCGTATCCGGGACGTCATCACCATCGCGGTCAGGGATGAAATAAAGATGAGGCGGCGACATGACCCACGCTCCGCCGAAACCGACCTCAATCCCTGTGACGTAATTCAGTTTGTCATAAAAAACGGTCCGCTTGTCGTGTTGACCATCTCCGTCGGTGTCCTCCAGTATGACAATCCGATCCCCCGTTTTCGTCCCGTGGTTCGGGTAGTTGTACGCCTCAGCCACCCACAGTCGGTCGCGGTCGTCAATGCAAAACCCGATCGGCTGTTTGACTGCCGGCTCTCCAGCGAACAACGAAACCTGAAACCCATCAGGCACAATCATCGTCTGCGCCGCTTCTTCAGAGGGAAGCGGCGCATCCGTTTCCAACTCATCCTGACTCACGCCATCATTGACCAGAAAAAACAGAACTACGGTGGAGATGATAATTTTGTCTCTGAGCATCGTCTTCTTCGAATCCTTTAATGTTACCCAACCCAACACCTGGCCATCGATGCGATCTCAAAACTTACAGATCGTACGGAAAAAGTATTCAGAATCGCTGTGAACAACGGTTAGAAAACGTAGCGATTATCTGGGAGGTAAGGTTTGAGATTCGACTAACTTAATCCTGGGAGTTCTCCTGTGCTTTCGTTGAAGCTCTCGATGTCGAGGCCAAAGCGTTTCAACATGGCAAGATACAAATTGCAGAGTCGTGTGTCTTTGGGATATTCGATATGCCGTCCGGGATTGATTTGTCCACCCGCCCGACCTGCCAGCAAGATTGGCAAATTCGCGCTGCTGTGTGCGTTGCCATCGCGCATATTATTGCCGTACAAAATCATCGAGTTATCAAGAATCGATCTTTCGCCTTCTTTAATTGCATGAAGTTTCTGTAAGAACTCCACATACTTCCTCACGCTGTATTCATTTGCGATTTGATAACCTTCCAACTTCTCTTTGATATTCACATGATGGGCCATCCCGTGAAGCCCGCTACATTTTTTGTTGACAAATGAGAAGTCGATATTGCTCGAACTTCGCCCCATCATGAACGTCGCGACTCGAGTTCGATCAGTCTGAAAAGCGAGCGTCATGATATCGATCATCTGGCTCAGGTGATCGTCATGAGATTCAGCTTCGCCAGGTGAAGGCATGCGGTTCTTTATTAAGGAATCCGGGACCGGTCGCTGATTCTTTTGCGAAAACTCGAGTTTCTTCTCCAGACTCCGCACGGACGTTAAGTACTCATCCAGACGATGGCGATCATGCGGATTGACCTCTTTCATGAGTCCATGAATACTGGTGAGGGTTAGGTCGATGACGCTACGTGTGTCCCCCAGACCTGTCGTCTTTCCAAAGAGTCGATCAAAGGCGAGACGCGGATAACGCTCTCTTGCCAGCGGTGTGCTGGGTGTCAGCCAGGAGATCGAATTTCCGTAAAGCTGCGTGATGCGTTCGCCCGAATCGACACCTGTA
>JAJDEL010000087.1 GCA_029259835.1 Planctomicrobium sp.
TATCACGATATGCGGCGATTACCTTAGCCGTCCCGTAGAGTGGGTTAATTTCCCCTGGGGCATGTTGGTTGCCGAACCAGAGCGGGAGCCAGGAACCATCTTTTTCTTGTGTCTTGTCCAGAAATTGAAATCCAGATTTTCTTGCAACATCAATTTCATCTTTGAAATCACAATAAGGACTTGCGACATTGAGTGCTCGCAGGCAGTGAGCCGTGAGGTCTGCTGAACTGCGGTCAAACGGGAGTGCTCCCCAACCACGACAAAACGTGGGCCAGCCACCATCTCGATTTTGAAGATCCAGCAGCCAGCGCGCCGCTCGCTGAATGGCTCTGCGAATTTTTGGGTCGTCGGACCGACCATGTTGCAATTGCAAAATCGCCAGCATCGCTCCCGGTGTGTCGTCCGCATCCGGCACACCACCAGAAAGATCAGTCCAAGCCCAGCCTCCCGGAGCAGCATTTGTATAAGCATGCACTTCGGTATATTGCTGGTTCAGCAGCCATTCCAAAATCGCAGGTCGATCATCGCTTGGCAAATCCTCTCCAAGAGCATTTACGGCGAGCGTAGTGACCCACGTCGCCAGGTTCGTGTCGATCGGCCAGCTTCCATCTTCCAGAACGGAAGACTTGATGAACTCAACTCCTTTATCGACAACTGGATGATCAGCCAGACCTTTCGCGGCCAGACTCATCGTGACGAAACTCGTCAGTGGCGTTGCTTCCAAGAATCCACCAGTCTCTGGTTGAATTCTTTCAAGCTTTTTAAGGCTTCGCGAAATGCAAGAATCTCGGAGCCAGCCGAGCATTGGGTTCCACGGTTTGCGGAAATGGTGCCGCACTTGACCAATCGCGATCAACGCTGGAAGCGCGTAACTGACAACAGGAAGACGAATCGTTGCATAGAATCGGTGTGACAAACATGAAAGCTCAAACGGCAACGCCGTCACCTCTTTCCAATCGACAAGTTCGGCGAGCGCACAGTGTGTGAGAATTGGAACGGAAAAAGTTTTGTCCTTACCATAACGTTTGACAACTGCTTCCACGCCCCCGACATCGTCAACGTACTTCGCTGCAGAGGAGAGCGTCTCGCTGAACTTCCCTTCACGATCGAGGAGATGAAAGACCGCGTGCGCGAGCATTGTCGTGGAAATGTTACTTTTACTCTTGAGCGTATCGCCCCAACCACCATCTGGGTTCTGATGCTGTGCCAACCAGACCAATCCGTTATCGATCAGCGGAGCAAGTTCTTGCTCTCGGTCTGATCGCTGAATACGGACTTGATGCAGCGCCATGATCGCGGTTGCAGTCGAGAGGGGCGAAGTCGAAAGCTCTCCGGTCCAGTGACCAGAGGGGTTTCTTTCGCTGAGAAGAAGTTCTCGGACGGACGCGTAAGCGCTTTGCAAACGCTCGGAGTCGACCTCCATTTTCATGATGCGCGACTATCAAAGAGTTTGGAAAAGATCATTCGACCGGCACTGTTTTGCAAAACGCTGGTGACGATTGTGTCGACTTCTTTTCCAATTTCTTGCGTGCCGTTTTCAACGACGACCATTGTTCCGTCGTCGAGATAGCCGATTCCCTGACCTTGCCCTTCACCTTCTTTCATGATCTTGATGCGAATGTGTTCACCCGGAATAAACTTTGGCTTCAATGCGTTAGCGACATCGTTGAAATTGACGACATCAATTCCCTGCACACCAGCAAGTTTATTCAAGTTCACATCGTTCGTGACGAGCCGACCGCTGATCTCTTTACAAAGGTCGACCAGTTTCTGATCAACCGTCTTTTCCCGGTCCTCAATCGCTTCGTGAACTTTGATTTCGACTTTTGGGTCTTGCTGTAAGCGTTTTAGAATGTCCAGTCCGCGACGTCCGCGACTCTTGCGGATTTTGTCTTGACTATCTGCAATATCCTGAACTTCCTGCAAAATGAATCCCGGAACGATGAACTGTGTATCGATCACGTTCGTGTCGATCACATCTGCGATTCTTCCATCGATGAGAGCGCTGGAGTCGAGCACCATCGGTCGACCCCCTTTGAGTTCACGCGAAAACTCAACGTATGGAATTACAAAGCGAAACTGATCTTTCGTTTGAAGTAAAAATGCGATGCAGACATACGGCAAGACCAGCACAGCCATCAGTGCGACAACACCGCGAAACGCCGCTCCTTCGGCATGCATCGATTCAAGCATCGCGAAAAGAGGCGCCAGCGAAAGATTCAGCAGGTATGTCAGTAAAGCTCCAATGAGTAAACCAAAATAGACGGCAGAGATGACTTCGACTCGTTTTCGTGGGATGAGGATATCGACCACCAGAAAAGAGAGAACCATCACCAACATGATTAGAAAAGAGAGAACCGGGTGCGCTTCCACGATCGCGGGCGCACCGGAGTTTTGATTGAACGCAAACGTCGCAATTGCGCTCACACAAACAAGAATATAGATCGCCCGAATAATGAGAAGCAGCATTTTAGATGATTGGTCTTATTCTGGTGTTTTAGGAGAAACCGCCCGGCAAGGATGCCCAATACGTTTGGCAGGAATACTGTCCTGAATGGGGACGTCCTGTCTGAGGATGACAAGGGAGGTATTACAGTTCAAGGGAGGCTGTTGACCGGTGTCCATTACGAACTCGATAGTCCATCTTACGATGACAAGAGGAGAAATTCCACTACGGATTGAGAAGACACCACCTCTGAAGAAACAAAAAAAGCAGCGACTCCGAAAAGTCGCTGCTTTGAACTGAGTTACGATCAGCAAAAATTAATAGTCACTTCCGCTCAAAATCGCCTGCCCGTAACGGTTTCCGTTAGAAGAAAGCAGACGAAGGTAAACAGTATTGTCGATCGAATCGATGATGTTTCTAGCACTGCCATCGCCGAAGACAACGTTGACTGTCCCTGCATGTAACGAACTTGGACGTGGCGAGGCACCAGAAACTGCCGTTCCCAGATTTTCGTTAATTTTGCAGACATTCAGGCCATCTGCCGTCGAAAATGGGGTTCCGTTCGCAGACAAAGAAGACGCAGCGATACCGGCAACACCGTAACCACCTGTTGATGAGTTTGGATCAACGTTAGGTGCAGTTCCCTTCACGGCGACGGCAAAGCCTGTATCGCCAAGACGGTATCCGACGAATCCGCCATTTCCATTCTGCCCGGAGACAGCCGTTCCAACCACACCAGCATCTGAGACAGTCGGAATGTTTCCATTGACGACCGATGGGATCCAGTTAGGTGTATCGAGATTTTCAGAGACGAAGATCGTTTGCGAAAGTCCATCTCCAGAACTGACCTTAGAGAGCGATGGGCGGTAGCCTTCAGGTCCTAGATTTAAATCGAAAGCTGAATTTGGAATGCCTGCACGTGAAGGGAAAAAGACACCCGAACCGGAAGTGACTTGAACATTTTCTGGAGAACCTGCACCTCCACCGATTCCCGCCCAACTATAGCTGTTCACTTGATGACCAAGAAGTGTATTTCCGCCCCAACGAGAAAGTATCGCGTAGCCAGCGTTTGCGACATAGCTTGTCGCACCATCGGCAGCGTCATTCGGGTCGTCAGGACAAACATACACGGGAATATTAGTACTTGCCAAAACGTTCAAGGTTTGAGGAAGTGAAGCATCGAGCAAACGGTTGTAGAGACCAGGTTGTTCAAGATACGGCAGCAAATGCACAGACCATGAAGCTGGACCCCAAACACCGCCAGCATCATTTTGAACAACTTCGCCACCTGCCAGAGGAGGAATTTGACCACGATTACTAGTTGCGTATGTTTGAATCGCGACACCAACGTTTCGCATGTTGTTCAAGCACTGGATGCGTCGAGCAGTTGCCCGGGCTTGCTGAACACCTGGCAAAATCAGCGAGGCAAGCACAGCGATAATGGAAATCACAACCAGGAGTTCAATCAAAGTGAACCCCCCGCGTCGCGACTGTTGTGTGTGTTGCCGCGTACTCCGCGATTTCATTTTCGTGGGAGTGAATCGAACTCTCATATTGTCTCTCCAATGTTCAGGCTCGACTCATATCCGTCGAGAGGAAATGTCGCAATCGTTGAAAATGTAACGAGAAACAGCGAATGCGACGAAATGAATTCTCGTGAATTTCTAAAACTGACTTGTTTCAAATAATTGATCTGCTGTGATTTGAAGCAAATGCCATGGTCAATATGACAATCGACCAACGCAAAATTGAGCAGGCTCCGCCTCGCTCACTCATTATGGCATCTACATCTCTGGATCGAAAGAGAAAAAACGGAAACAAACCCTTACGTTTTCACACCTTCTGACGAAAGTAACGTTTGTGCAATCCTTTGACACGCAATTCTCAGGCCATTCAGCAGATGACTACGTCAAATCGCATCCATTCGCTGGCTGGAAGTCCTGAAACTGTGGGTCACCAGGAACCTCCAAATAATTTTCACCTAGTCTAGTTAAACGTTTTACGCCCTGCTTCATCAACAAGAGATACCAGGAAAACTCGAAGTTTTTAATCTGGCAACTGCTGACGATGAATAATCAGTTTCTGGTAGTCAAACGTCTGCGAATCCGGGTTCCAGGCTTCTTCGAGCCGCGTGCGGTCCACAACCAGGAACTGCCGCAGAACAGGCAAGTCTTCCGAAACCCCACCAATCTGAACAATACCCGGACTCCCCGCCACCGGCTGATGAGCATCATGAAACCGAACTGCCGTCCAAATTAAGAAAACGTTACTGCGGACTGTGGTGTGATTGTCAATTTTGCCAAGCAAGCGATGCCGGGTGTGCATCTCTACTTCATTCCCGTTTACCGATTCATCCAGCGCATCTCCTGGCGACCGTGCATCAAAAAGACCGATATGGTGTTGCGCTCGTATTGATCCGACTCTCCAGCCCGTGATGGAGTCGTTCGCTCCACCTGTTGAAGAATGGAATCTCAGCAATGTTTCCTGAATCGGATTTGAATCGGCTCCATGATACGCCATGTTCATAGCGGCATCTGAAAGCACTTGGGCATCAGGATTGACATAGCTCATCGGGCGGAAAGGTTTTGCGACAGGAGTCCCTGGTAGATTTGGCGTTGAAGGTGTTCCGGAAGTTTCTTCTCCATCTCGCGAGACTTTCAATTCATTCCACCAATTGCGATCAAACGATCCGGTGATAGTTCGATCTTCCGTTGGAGTTGTGGATGTCCGATTGAGTTGGAAATCGTCATCAATGATTCCTGCCAGAACTTCTTCATTTCGCACGGTATTCAGGTTGATCACAGCGGGGTTTGTCCGCACCAGCCCCAAATTATCATGGATGACTTGGTTGGCTCTGGAGGGGACTTCGACGAACTCAAAGAAGCGATACCATCGGTTTGCCTCAACGGTTGTCCTGCCTGTTGGGTCAGAAAAATAATTGCCTGCGAAATCATCGATTTCATAT
>JAJDEL010000861.1 GCA_029259835.1 Planctomicrobium sp.
ACGAAGATTAAAGAAGTGAAGGAATCGACTCCGCTCTACGATTCCCCAATGGCTGCCGGACTGGTCGAAGAAGCACTTTACATCGAGCGAAAAGGCAAGACCGCACAAGAGGGGACGAACCTCGTCTATAAAGCTGGACCACAAGACTTGAATCTTTTCATTCGTGGCAATCCGAATCGACTCGGCGACGTTGTCCCGCGCCGGTTTTTACAAGTCCTGTCGAACGAGACCTCACACCCATTCAAAAACGGAAGTGGTCGTCTGGAATTGGCTCAGTCGATCACCAGCGATGCCGCACCACTTGCAGCGCGCGTGATGGTGAATCGTATTTGGCTCTCGTACTTCGGACGTGGACTCGTTGAGACACCCAGCAACTTCGGAATTTCTGGCGAACGTCCTTCGCATCCGAAACTTCTCGATGATCTCGCAGCCCGGTTCATTGAAAATGGCTGGTCACTCAAAACACTGCATCGTGAAATCGTTCTTTCTGCGACCTATCGGCAAGCAAGTCAAAAAAGTGGTCCCGACGTTCAGCGAGATCCAGACAACCTGTGGCTCTCACGAATGAATCGAAAACGCCTGGGCGTCGAAGCCTGGCGGGATGCGATGCTGGCAGTCTCCGGAGAGTTGGACTCCACCATTGGTGGCCCCTCTCTCGCTTTAACGGACATTACAAACCATCGGCGTACGCTCTATGGAACCATCCATCGTCGTGATATGTCGACGATGCTGCTCAAGCACGATTTTCCTGATCCGACAGCGCACAATGCTCAGCGCCTAAGCACGACGACTGCGCTCCAGGGGTTGTACGCTTTGAACGGTCCGCTGCTTCTTAACCGTGCGGAAGCACTCGCAAAACGACTTGAAACCGAATTTCCTGATAAAGATGAAAAGCGAATTCAACAGGCTTACCAACTCCTCTTTTCGCGGTCGCCAACGCCTCGTGAAATCGAAATCGGTTTAACGTTCTTGACTCAAGGTAACATTGAGTCGAGTGCAGAAACCTGGGCGCAGTACACTCACGTCTTGTTGGCTTCCAACGAGTTTTTGTTTATCAACTGAATACGAAATGACTTTTGTCGATCCCTGAAATACTCCAATGGATATGAATCAACTCTCATCACCGCTCACGCGCCGCAGCATGCTGCATCAGTTAGGCACCGTCCCTGGCATGATCGGTGCGGCGTCGCTTCTGTCTCAGCAGAACCTTAGCGAAGCGTCGACTTCATCTGCCAACTTGGGGTGTCACTTTCCTGCGAAGGCGAAACGTGTCATTCACCTGTTCATGAATGGCGGACCGTTTCAGGCAGACCTGTTCGACCCGAAACCGGGCTTGCTCAAGTACGCGGGGCAACGACCAGAAGGTGCGGACCTTGTCACCGAACGCCCGACAGGAGGGCTTCTGCCGTCGCCGTTTAAGTTTAGTCCATGCGGAGAAAGTGGCGTTCCGGTCAGTGAATTGCTTCCGCAGTTAAGCGAGCATATCGACGACATTTGCGTTCTCCGCTCAATGCACGCGGACAACCCGAATCATGGGCCGGCTTTGTTGCAAATGAATAACGGAACAATCCTTCCAACGCGTCCCAGCATGGGGGCTTGGTTGCTTTATGGGTTAGGATCTGAGAACAAAAACCTGCCGGGGTATGTTGTGCTTTGCCCTGGGCGGCCGGTTCGATTTTCGATTCTCTGGAACAGTTCGTTTCTGCCATCGGCGTATCAGGGAACCTACATCAACCACTCATCAATTGAACCATCAAAGATGATTCCTCACTTGCGAAATGCGAAGTGGGATAAAGAAATCCAGCGCCGGCAACTTGATCTGCTGCAACAACTTGACTCACAAGTGCAGCAGGAAGACGCGCGCGACTCCGCATTCGACGCACGTATTCAGTCGATGGAAACCGCATTTCGGATGCAGTTTCAGGCGAGCGATGCCTTTGATTTGAATCGTGAAAGTAAGCAAACACGCACTGATTACGGAGAAGGTCACTTCTCGAACGGCTGCCTGCTGGCTCGCCGAATGGTTGAACGTGGAGTTCGCTTCGTGCAGGTTTATTACGGGAATGGTCAGCCCTGGGATACACATTCCGGTCACGACGAAAAAGTGCCGAAGCTTTGTAAAGACATCGATCAACCGATCGCCGCATTGTTGGCGGACCTCAAACAGCGAGGTCTGTTAGAGGATACGCTCATTGTCTGGGGGGGCGAATTTGGTCGCACGCCAACATCAGAAAACGGAAACGGTCGCGACCACAATCACCATGGCTTCACAATGTGGATGGCAGGAGGCGGTGTCAAAGGTGGCATGACCTATGGCGAAACCGACGACTTCGGTTTCAAGGCAGTTCACAACAAAATGCACGTCCATGACCTCCATGCAACGATGTTGCACCTCATGGGACTCGACCACGAACGCTTGACCTTCAAACATGCCGGTCGTGATTACCGACTGACTGATGTCCATGGGCGGGTCGTGAAAGAAATCATTGCTTGAGGAGCTCTCCCGAAACAACTTTCAGAGTTGACGAAGAGGACTGCACCAGCCGCTGGGCGCTAGCCCCGGTTTAAAGCGTGAACCAGATTCGATCCGGGGCTATCGCCCAAGCGGCTGATATCGCGGTCTATTTCGGGACTGTTACCAATACTCAGTAATTACTTCGTGCGGAACATCTCGCTAAGAACGACAAGTTTGACGAGGTCGCGTAAGCCATCGCCGCGATCACTGAGTTCTTCAACAATCTGATCGATCTGAGGTCGGTCGGCAGGCTCTATGAGTCGACCAGTCGCGTAAGCCATAAGTTTTGCTGTCAGTGCAGTCGCGAATTGATTATTTTGCTCGATGAGAATTTCTTTCAAGTCTGCAATGTTCGCAAAGGATTTTCCGTTGGGAAGAACTCCGGTAGAATCGATTTTCGTTTTCTTTCCATATGTCGTGCGGTGTCTTCCGATGGGATCAAAGTTTTCCAGTGCAAATCCTAAAGGATCAATTTTTCGGTGGCAGTCGTTGCAACTCGCAACCTTTCGGTGTTTTTTGAGTTGATCACGAATTGTTTTCGCGCCTCGAATATCGG
>JAJDEL010000862.1 GCA_029259835.1 Planctomicrobium sp.
TGCAAATCAGGATTCAGGATGCCCTATCGATTGTCTCGATCAATTCTTTTCGCTCTCTTCAGCGTTGCACTTCTCTGCCCTGACACATCTGTGGCAGCAAAAAAGCCTGTTAAGAAGAAAGCACCACCAAATCTTCCGGACCTGAAGACCCCTGAAGACAAGATGAAATTCCTCGAAATGATTCGCGGGAGTTTTCCAGTATTGCGACTCGGTCGTGGAAGAACCTACCGGTCAATCGATCTGGACGAGCAACTTGAGAAATATGTCACTCGTGGGACGTCGACAGAACTCTCACCTGTCATCGATGATGAAACTTTCATTCGTCGAGTTTTTATTGACGCCATTGGACATATTCCTACCAAAGCACAGATTCACAAATTTGTTGAGCATCCTGCTGAGGACAAACGTGCCCTCCTTATTGATGAATTAATAGAGAGTGATGAATTCGCTCGAAAGCAGGCTCGCTACTGGAGATCGGTCGTTTTTTTTGACACAAACGCAAATAAAAACACTGTCAACCCGCAGGCATTTGAAGATTGGCTCTTTAAAGAATTCAAAGCAGGAACAGGCTGGGATCGAATCGTTGGGGAAATGGTTTCTGCCACCCCTACACGGAAGAAAGGCGTGAAATCGCAAGACAATGGCTGGCACCAGGATTACGGTCCGAACAACTTCGTTCTTGCGAATGAACGAAAGCCAGAGTTGATCGCCTCTGCGACTGCCAGGATTTATATGGGAATCAGCATTGAGTGTGCCGAGTGCCATGACCATCCATTTGATGACTGGAAACGAGAACAGTTCCACGAGATGGCAGCGTTCTTTGCACCTGGCAATTACTACATGACCGATCAATACGACCCAACAGAGAAGTCGAAAGTTGAAGCCAAATTCCTGCTTGGCGAAAAGCCACCAACCTATCTGAAGCCAGATCAACGGCGTGTTGCAGGTGCTGCATACCTGATTTACAACCCGGACAATTACTGGTTCGCCAGAGCGTATGTCAATCGCACCTGGAACGAATTGATCGGCGATGGTTTTTATTCCGTCGACAGTCTGGGCCAAGACAAAGAAGTCATCCACAAACTGGTCGCGAATAAGTTATCTGCCTCGTTTCGATATGCAGGCTTTCAACCGAAATGGTTGTATCGAATCGTTCTGAATTCAAGAGCTTACCAGCGGGAAATTGGCACCATCGAAGACGACGCCGATCTCTTCACTGCCGTTCGACCGGCGCGTCTTCGTGCGTATGAAGTTGCTGACAATGTCCAACAACTCATCGGCGAAAATAAAAATATGTGGAAGGCCATCGATACAACCTTTGCACAGAATCCTTCCATTCCTCAGAGAGATTTAGAAGGAGAAGTCCAGCAGGCATTGCTGATGATGAACAACACAACCCTCATTAGTCGTCTAGCAAATAGCCCACTGAAGAAGGAACTAGTTGCGGTCAAAAATGATGATCAGTTAATCAAAGATGCTTTTCTGGGAGTCTTGGCTCGGACTCCGGCCGAAGAAGAAAAAGGACGATATCTTCGCTTTGTCAAAGAATCCACAAACCGGAATGAGGCTGTTGACGACCTCTTGTGGATCCTTGTGAACTCTGCTGAATTTGTCACGAAGCGCTAGCGCCAAGTTTGAACTCAGAGACTTACCTCATCAATCTTTCAGGGCCAACTGACTGGAGAACATTGTGGTCAATAATAATATCTTGCATGTGAATATGACTCGACACGGCGATGTCACTCGCCGGGACCTACTTCGTCTCGCTGGTGGCGGATTCGCTTCGCTCGCCGGACTGGGAGTGTTGCAGTCACTCGGCCTGAATGCCGAGGTGATCAAAAAAGAAGGCCGCTCCTGCATCATGGTGTTCCTCTCGGGAGCACCAAGCCAGATGGAAACTTGGGATCCCAAACCAGGTCAGGCGAACGGCGGACCAACCAAGACGATTCAAACCAAAATTCCTGGTATTGAATTCGCTGAATACTGGCCCAAAATGGCAGCAATGATGAACGACATCTCCGTGATCCGGAGCATGGCAGGTAAGGAAGCGGCACACGAACGTGGTCGTTACCACTTGCGAACTGGTCATCGCTTGCTCGGGCCAACGAAGTTTCCTCATTTCGGTTCTCTTGTCGCTCATAAACTTGGCGATCCAGAGTCAGACATTCCTAACTTCATCAGCATTGGAAATACAGTCAGTTCTGGATTTCTGGGTGTTAAGGTCGCTCCGTTTGTTGTTGGTCGAGCAGGTCAGTTACCAAACAATGTGAAAGGATCAGTCACAGGCAAACGTTCCAACCGACGTCTGGAAATGTTACTCGAACAAGATCAAGCCTTCGCCAAAACCGGAGCTGATTTCATTGCAGACGAGCATCAGGAACTCTACCGCAAAGCTGCGAAGATGATGACTTCCTCGCGACTGGACGCCTTCACATTGAACGGAGAAACAGATAAGACAAAACAACAATACGGAGGCAATGCGTTCGGGCAAAGTTGTCTGGTCGCTCGTCGACTTGTCGATTCAGGCGTTCCATTTGTTGAAGTGCAGCGGGGTGGCTGGGACATGCACACGAATCTCTGGCAGAATATGCCGAGAACGGCCGGCGAGGTCGATCAGGGACTTTCGGCTCTTCTGACAGACTTGAAGCAACGGGGAATGTTGGAGAAAACATTAGTCATCTGTCTGGGCGAATTCGGCAGGACGCCCAAAATTAACCAGAAGGCTCCGGTCGGTCGCGACCACTGGGCAAAGAACTTCAATCTTCTGGTTGGAGGTGCCGGAATCCAAGGAGGGGTCTGTGTAGGCAAGACGAGCAACGATGGGATGGAGATCGTTGATCGCCCTGTCGATGTCCAGGATCTCTTCGCAACAATCTGTTCTGCAATGACAATTGACCCGACCGAAGAACTCATCACTCCGGAAGGTCGACCGCTACGTATTGTGGATGAGGGTGCCGCCATCGACGAGATATGGTCCTGATCACAAATTGTAAATCCAGCAAATCGATTTGCTGTTTTCGGGAAACCGATCGGAATTTGTTGACATTTGAGATTGCTTAGCGTCTAATACACGAAGTTAGAGAGATCGCCTGAGGGGTCAGGCATTTTGGGGAAACCCAAAACTCAATAACTGACGTTATCGAGGGGTCGATAACGTGTTTAAGTACTGAAAGACTCGTGGAACCGAATCAAGCGTACGTGGGATTAGTGCACGCTTGGTCACTTACTGGTTACACCGTTGTGGTTGAATTTTTGCGTATTGCGTGGAACGCTTTGAGCAAGAATCGTGAATCACGTTGGTGTCGCTCATTGTAGCGACGGTTTAGCTCCGATACCTATTGATAGGTGTTTGGGTTTTATTTTCCGTAAGTTGAGGTCTGGCTATGAAGGCTGGGAAGAAGACTCCAGAAATCGTCATTACTGGCGTGGGAGTTGTATCACCGGTCGGAATTGGAAATGAACGGTTCTGGAGCAATCTGGCATCCGGTCGTTCAGGTATTAGTCCGCTTCGTTCCGTCTCGGCAGATACTCTCCCTTGTAAACTTGCTGCCGAAATACACGATTTCGATCCGCTTGAGCATGTCTACGAGAAAAAATTCCTCAAAGTGATGTCCCGAGACATCCAATTGGGAGTCTCCGCCGCGTCCATGGCGATGAAAGATGCTGGCCTTTCAAACGGCCAGATCGAACCTGAACGCCTCGGAGTCGATTTTGGTGCCGGGCACATCTCTTTCACTCCCGATGAACTTGCCGAAGCAGCTCGAGATTTCGCCGATCCCTCATTACGCGAAGGTTACACTCGCT
>JAJDEL010000863.1 GCA_029259835.1 Planctomicrobium sp.
GCTGAACCTGGGACTGACCTCATGTTGTTGCATCAGGATGGAACGGAAGAGGTGCTGGTGCCGGGTGGTAATGGTGCGGTCATGGATCCTTTTGTCTCCTTCGATGGGCAGTGGGTTTACTACGCCAAGATTCATGATCAGGTTGACCTGAATACTGAAAGAAAAGATGGTGCCCGCAGCGGATCAGATATTTTTAAGATCAATCTTCAAACCCGACAAATCGTTCAACTGACCTTCCAGGAATTCACACCCAACACAGGCGTGGCGAATTGGTCGGCAAATCCGGTTTCAGGTGCCAGTGATGAAAACTATCTGGGTTACGGTATCTACAACCTGGGTCCTTGTCCGTTGCCAGGGGGGAAAGTAGTTTTCACTTCCAGTCGAAATGGATTTATGCCGAACAAGATCCTTCTGTTTCCCAATACCCAGTTGTTTGTTATGGACGACGATGGGAAAAATGTGACACAGGTAGGGCACCACAATCTTGGCGGTGCGCTACACCCTACTATCCTCAAGGACGGCAGGGTGATGTTCTCAAGTTACGAATCCCAGGGGCTGCGGCATATCAGGTTGTGGTCTCTATTCAGCATCTACCCGGATGGCCGGAACACATCTCCTTTGATGAGTGCGTTTCCGGGAGAGAGCAACACGGCCTTCCACTGGCAGACCCAGATGTCCGATGGCTCGATAGTTGTGAACGAGTATTACAGTCAGTTCAATAACGGTTTCGGAGCCTTATTGAAATTTCCTTCGGTCATTCCTCAAGGTGAGATACGGTTTGGCAGCCCCGACTTACGTGACAATCCTTATATTCAGTTGGGGTGGTTCCCCACGGGAGATTTTGCATACGATCGTTACCCATTCATGCCTTATGGGTTGGAGTCACTGACGCGTTTTACCTGGCCTCATGATGAAGCGGCACCCTTCATTAACGGGACTTCCTCTGTGCGGGCGGGCAAGGTGACGCAACCGAGCGGAGCTTCCAATAACGATTTATTGTTGGTTTGGACCCCGGGACCCGCAAACGAAAAGAATCGCCCCATCAACACGCCCATGTATGATGCGGGTTTGTACGTGATTCCAGGTGGGGGCCCGGTCGCGCATCCAAATGAAATGGTTCTGATAAAAAACGATCCAGCGTATAACGAACAACAACCACGAGCCGTCCAGACCTACCTCGAAATTTATGGAGTTGACGAACCGGTGGAGATTCCCTGGTTGCCTAACGATGGCACCTTGTCGCCAGCATTGCCGGAGGGAACTCCTTACGGGTTGGTGGGGACGTCATCTCTTTACAAACGAGATACAAAGCCGGGCAATGGAAATCCGGATTTTGAAGGTCTCGATGCGTTCAATACGTTTTCCGACCAGACGACCAGGAACTGGATCAGGCAGGGAGCGGATGCGGGCCAATATAAAAACAGTGATATTTTTGCCATTCGCCTGCTCACTTTCGATCCGACATCACATATCAGTTACGGTCCAAACCACGTCGGACATTTCAGCCGTAACTTTATCGCCGTGGGCGACGAGCGATTGCGGATCCTGGGAGAAATAGCAGTAAGAAAATTTGATGCCCAGGGCAATCTCGTTTTTGATCAGGAAGGCAATCCGGATACAAGTTTCATTGCTAAAGTTCCGGCCGACACTCCGTTTACTTTCCAGACGATTGATAAAAACGGGATGGTATTGAACATGTCACAGACTTGGCATCAGTTGAGACCGGGCGAGGTTCTCACAAGTTGTGGGGGGTGCCACGCGCATTCACAAGAGCCGCTGGACTTTGCTCAAACTGCGGCGGCGCAACCGGAATACGTTATTCCGGATCTAGCGAATACCACCCCGTTTATTTTCAGCGATGGAAACGGTAACAGCTTTGAATTTTCGATTCCAATCAGTGTGATTGACCTTGAGTACTATCGATATGTAAAACCTATTCTTGAACGATCGTGCGTGCAGTGCCATTCGGTCAATGGTCCGGCCGAGGCAGGATTGGTGCTGGACGATGTGTCGGAAGTGAATGGAGTCGACAACACCTATAACCGTCTGGCGAATGATTACCAGGGTGTCTATGGAATTCCGCCCCTTACCCAGCCGATGGGCTGGAACCAGGGTAATCAGTCGCGCTACATCCGTTCTTTCCAGTCACGGCGCAGCTTGCTCATGTGGAAACTCTATGGTCAGCGGTTGGATGGCTGGACCAATGAAGACCATCCGTCAGCCACGACATCTGGTGATCCGTCGACGTTGCCCAATGGAGGGGTTACGAACGAGGAAATTGAACAAGCGGATATCGACTACCAGGGGACGATTATGCCTCCGCCTGGATCAGGTGTGCCCCCTCTGACTGAAACGGAAAAAATGATCATCGCGCGCTGGATCGACCTCGGGTCCCCTGTCACAATGGCCGATCCTTATTTTGCGCAATCCGGGTTTTTTGCTGATGAACTCAGGCCGACTCTTTTCCTTGCGGCTCCGAGAGCCCGTGAAAACACAGGAACCATGAGCCGTATCCGGTTTTCCGCTTTCGATTATTTTTCTCAACTGGACTCCAACTTTTCCATTTCCCTGAATTTTGTGATTCCGGGATTGGGTCGTCCTGCCGGCGCGAACCTCGCCGACTTGTTTGTTGAGGTAGACGATCATATCTGGGAATACCAACTACCCTCCCCAATCAGTGATGTGCCTGATGGAGAAATCACTGTTGAGGTGCAGGATTTATACGGAAACAAAACCAGGATAAAACGGAATTTCTCGTTCGGCGGGGGAAGTGGGACAGGTTTGGATGGGGCGCATGGCTGGAGAGATTTAAATCAGGATCAGTGAACCGGGTGCCAATGCTTCTTTTTTGAACGGGCGGGTTTAGTTAGCGACGTTACATTCAGGACAAATGCCAAAAAACTCAAGACTGTGTGTGATGTTGGTGTAGCCTTTATCTTGTATCATTTTTTCGACTTCAGAAATCAGGCAATAATCCATTGGAGTTACATTTTTGCAGTTCCGACAGATAATATGATGATGATGGTGAGATTCATCCCGAAATTCG
>JAJDEL010000864.1 GCA_029259835.1 Planctomicrobium sp.
TGTTGCGTCAGGCTCAACTCAAGCTGCAACAAGGTCAAAAGGAGGACGCTCTGCGACTGGCTGCCATGGCCAGCCGCACTGCGAATGAATGGAAAGTTTCATTCACTCCAGGTGAAGTCACTCCTGATGCGTTGATCGCACAAATTCGAGGCAGCGTGACTGCACCGACTGGCGATATTCAACTCGCAGGTTTCAATGGTCAACCTCAGGCGGCTCCAACGACGCCAGAAGGTCGAAACCAACTCGCACAAAACTTGCTGTCTGCTGCACGTCGAGATATCGCCAGTGGCGAATACCAGGCAGCACGTACCAAAGTTGTTCAAGCGAATGAACTGAAGGCGACTTACACCGCATTCGACATTCGTCCTGAGCACGTTCTGGTCGAATTGGCTCGTATGCAGCCTGCTCTTCCAGGCGGTCCGTCTGATGTTTTCACCGCGAATGCAACTGGAAGACAAGACTCTTCTCGTTCCTTCCAGCAAGTCAGTGGAGAAAAGCTCAACGTCGTTTCACACGATGGCGACAAGGTGCGTGGAATTCAAATGCTCCACGATGCCCGTCAGGCGCTCCTCAAAGGCCATGCAAACGAAGCTCAGAGCCTTGCGTTGCAAGCCAAGAAAATGAACATCACATGGGGTCTGTTTGAAGAAACACCAGACATGGTTCTGGCTGACATCGGTCGTGCATCAGGTCGGGAGATTTTTGCCGCTTCTCCTAGCCAAACTGCACAGCCCAGCACACCGACTCCAAATGCCGATACTCGTCTCACTGCACTTAAGATTCTTACGGAAGCCCGATCTTTAATGCAGGCTGGTCAATTTGATGCTGCACTGGCGAAAGCCGATCAGGCCCAACAACTTGATGCCAGCTATCAAATTTTCGATGATCGACCAGACCTGCTTGCTCAGGAAATTCGAGTATTGAAAAGCCAGAATGCACCTCCAGCTCCACCTGCCGCACCTGCGTTTGCAAACGCTCAACCGATCGGTGTCGCGCAACAGCAAGAGCTAAAACAACAGGCACTCACGCAACTTCAAGGTGCTCGTCAGGCAATGCGGAATGGGCAACTCGAAGTTGCTGAACAACAAATTGTGCAGGCAGAGAAATTTGACGTCGCATTCGGACTCTTCGATGATCGACCAGAAGTCGCTCGCGAAGATCTCAATCGACTGATCGCTGCTCGCAGTTCACAAAACAGCGCAGCAAATCTTGCAGCAACAACACCTGCACCCGTGCCTGCTCCAGCAGCAATGCCACGGACAGATCAAAAAGGAACAGCGGTACAACTCTTGAAAGAAGCTCGAGAACAACTCGATGCTGGGAACGCTCAGATTGCGTATCAAAAAGCAGTTGAAGCAAGCCAGTTCGATGTCACTTACGACTTGTTTGAAGACAGTCCAGAACGATTGATGTCCGAAATCGAAAGAATGCCAGTTCATGGAAACAGCGCAAGTCCGGCTCAAAACCCATTGAACCTGACTCCAGCTCCAACTGAATTGGCAATGGTACCTCCTGCAGCCACGACTTCGAATCTGGTCGTCAACGCAGATGCCACGGCACTAGATCTCTACAACCGGGGAGTTGACTCCCTTCGCTCTGGAGATCGTTCGACTGCCTACGAAGCATTCCTTCAGGCATACCATTCAGGAGAACAACTCGATCCTTATCGCCAGCAACAACTGCAAGATAAGCTTCGCGAACTCGCTCCTCGTCGCAATCAGAACGGGATCATGCAAGCTAGCAATGAGTCCTACAATCCTGCTGGTGGCAATCAGTTTTCTCGTGTGGTCGGTGAGCAACGTGCAATATTTGATCGTTTGAGAACCGACAGTCTGAATATCATCTTCCGAGCAGAAAAATTGCGAGACAAGCAGCCTGAAAAAGCTGTCGAAGTGATTGAGCAGCAACTCGCTGCGATCACCTCCTCCGGTTTACCGGAAGAGCAAACGAGTGCTCTGACTGCTTCGTTGATCAGTTCACGAAATGACATTGCAACTTACATGCAACAAAAAGCTCCGATTCTCGAACTGGAACGCCGCAACATTGAAACCAGAGATCTGGTTCAACGCGAAATCGACATCCGAGTTCGTGTGGAACAGGAATTAGCCGAACTTGTAGATCAGTACAACGAGTTGATGGAACAACGACGCTACCCTGAAGCAAACAACATCGCGAAACAGGCAAAAGAACTTGCTCCAGAGAATCCTGTCAGCGTTCAAATGGATCTGACGTCGAAATTCAACTGGCGAAATGATCGAGCTGAAAAACTTCGTTCTGACAAAGAAATCGGCTTCGATGGTCAACTCAACGATGTTGATCAGAGCTCAGTGAATCCGTTGGTGAATGGACGAGACCTTGTGTTCGCAAAAAACTGGGAAGACATCAAATCTCGACGTCAACCGGGGCGAGCCGCGGCGCGAGACCATAGCGAAGAGGAAATGAAGGTTTACAACAGCCTGAAGAATCCTGTCGCCCTACACTTCGACAATGCTCCGCTTTCTCAGGTTGTGCAGTTCGTTGCCAACACTCAGGGAATCAACATTGTTGTTGATGAAGCAGGACTCTCTGAAGAGGGACTCACATCGAGTACACCCGTCAGTATCGCTGTTGATGGAATTCAACTTCGCAGTGCATTGAATTTGTTGCTGCGACCATTGAATCTTGGCTACACAATTGAGGACGAAGTTCTCAAAGTCACCAGCCGACTTCGTCAGCAAGGTGATCTCAAAGTCGAGGTCTACCAAGTTGCAGATTTGGTCGTCCCTGTTTCAATTCATCGACCAACATCGCGATTCCAACCAGGAACAGGTTTTGGCTCTGGCTTGCAAAACGTACCAGCATTCAATGGAAACAATGGCTTAGCACAAGTTCCAGCGAATCCGATTGGTGGACTGAACCCGGGGACAGGACTGGGTGGCATGCCACTCGGTGGTGGCCAGGGATTAGGCGGACCAGAAGCAACAAACTTTGAATTTGGAGCTCTTACTGATCTCATCACAGCGACCGTAGAACCGGGAAGCTGGGCTGAGCTTGGTGGTGAAGGAGCGGTCCAGAACCATGAAAGCACATTGAGTCTTGTGATTCGGCAAACTCAGGCAGTTCATCAGGAAATTGAAGACTTGCTCAATCAGTTGCGACGTCTTCAAGATCTTCAAGTGACCATCGAAGTTCGCTTCATCACTGTCAGCGATCAGTTCTTTGAACAGATCGGAATCGACTTTGACTTCAACATCCAAGACACCGTCGGTGGTCCAAATGTGACTGACGACTTCCTGCCGGTTCAACCGTTCGGATCAACAGACCCGAATAACGGTCAAGCTGGTGGAGGTCAGAATCAGCAAGGTGGTGGAGGCGGCGGTGGTGGTCAGAATGGTCAAGGAGGTCAACAGGGACAGCAAGGCCAACAGACCCAAGGAACTGGCCTGTTCACTCAGTCTCCGACACTGAACCTGATCAATCGGGACAACTGGGCGTCCAACACGATTGTTGGGCTGAGTGCTTCTGATTCCTTCAGTAGCGACTTGGACATTCCATTCCGACAAGGCTCGTTTGATCTCGCAGCTCCTTCATTCGGGGGATTTGACCCTACAGCAGGGATTCAGTTCGGAATGGCAATTTTGAGTGATATTGAAGCCTTCATGTTCGTTCGAGCAGCACAAGGTGACCGTCGCTCGAACATCATGTTCGCACCAAAACTTACTCTCTTTAATGGTCAGGTCGGAACAGTTGAAAGTGTTCTGGAACGACCATTCGTGGTGGCTCTGCTGCCGGTTGCAAGTACCTTTAACATTGGCTTCCAACCGATCATTCAGACTATTCCAGATGGTGTGTCATTGACAGTCCGAGCGGTTGTTTCCGCAGACCGACGATACGTTCGTCTGAGTGTCTTGCCGAACTTCACCAGTGTGACCGATGTCTTCACCTTCTCCTTCCAATCAGGTGGTGGTGGTGGTCAGAACCAAGGTGGCGGTCAGAACCAAGGTGGTGGCGGAAACCAACAAGGTGGTGGTGGTGGTGGCCAGCAAGGTGGTGGTGGTCAACAGGGCCAGCAAGGCCAGCAAGGCCAGCAAGGTGGTGCTGTCGGAACTGTGACCGTTCAGCAGCCGGTGATCGACCGAGTGACCGTTGACACTGTCGTCAGTGTCCCAGACGGAGGAACGGTTCTCCTCGGAGGTGTAAAAACTCTCCGTGAAGGCCGAAACATGGCTGGTGTTCCGATCCTTAACAAAATTCCATACGTCAGTCGCCTTTTCAAGAATACAGGTGTCGGTCGTGAGACGGAAAGCCTGATGTTGATGGTGACTCCTCGGATTATTATTCAGGAAGAAGAGGAGGAGCTGCTCGGCTTACCTAACTAAAGCATCTTAGTCTGTTCTCAACCGTCCCCCCCCTTCGGTTCGAGAGCAAACGTCTCAGGGAAAGGTCGCTGAACTTCGGTTCAGCGGCCTTTTTTTGTTTGGATTGAGGGAAGAGAACTTTAGAGGCAAGCGTGATGAAAATGAGAACTGACTGGGGGGAGTTGTTGTTGTGAAGGAATTTCGAAACAATAATCCCAACAGTATCGACGATATTGCGTATTGAGGTCGATACCTCAAGCGAACGCCTGCGACAAATTCTCCTTGCTCCTTGAACTTTTGCTCTTCACTTAATACTTCAAACCCTATGAACCTAGTTATCGAACCTGTCTGGAGTTGGCCGGTTGTTGTTGTCACTGCCGTGGCAATGGTGGTGCTCGTGTTGTGGACGTACCCAAGTCGTGTCGAACATCTTCCGACTCTCTCGCGGCGGACTTTGATTTTCTTAAGGTGTTCAGCCGCAGCAATTCTCATTCTCGCGATGCTGCGCCCATCAATACAGATCTCGGAAACAGACGAGCAGATTTCTCAACTCACAATCCTTGTTGACCGTAGCAAAAGTATGTCTACCCCCGATGGTCCCGGAGGAAAATCCCGCCGGGAAACAATTCTCGAAATGCTTGCAGAGAGTGAGGAGCAACTCAAACAACTCAAGGAACTGGTGGATGTCCAGTTCCTCGACTTCGACACCGAATTATCGATGACGAAAGTTCCGGAGAACTTCGCTGATGGAAATTTCACCGCAATTGGAAAAACCATTGACTTATTTCGCGAAGATTCCGTCGGCGAACATTTGATCGGCATTTTTCTGATGAGTGACGGAGCACAACGTGCAGGTGGCGAAGACGACGTTAATCCACTCGCCGCCGCACGTCGCTTTGCAGAACAACTCGGAATCCCAATTCATACTCTCGTTGTCGGAACTTCGGAAGTTTCAACTGCCGGCATTGACTTGTCCATCGAAGACCTACAACTGGGGCAATCGGTCACGTTCGAAAAGAAAACTGTTCCGGTTCATCTTCAGGTCAAACTCGTTGGAGCCGCCGGGAAAAAAGTTCGAGTACGGTTACTCATCGAAGACCGAAATGGCAAACGAGAAGGTGAATCCGGTGAGTTCAAAGAAATTTCACTTTCCGCCGAAGCCCGACCGTTTCGAGATCTCCAGACAAACAAGAACTCAGTCACGATTCCATTGGACCTCTCTTTCATCGCCGAACAGGCGGGAGAATACAAAATCGCCGCCGAAGTTGTTCCCGATGACGGAGAAGTCAAGCTTAACAACAACCGCCTGGAAACATTGATCACCGTTCGTAAAGGCGGACTTAAAGTTGCCTACTTCGATATTCCTCGGCCAGAACAGAAGTTTCTCCGTCGTCTTAATGAGACTGCGAAAATACAAATTGACACACAGGTGATCCTGCCAGGGAAATTCGCCAGTCAAACAAAAATCGACCCTGCATTTTTCGAACCAGACAAATACGACGTTTACATTATCGGCGACATCCCCGCTTCAGTCTTTGAAAAGTCAGGAGATAACATACTCCACGAACTCGCCATGCGCGTTCACGAAGGTTCTGGCTTGCTGATGACAGGTGGGCTGCATAACTTTGGTGCTGGAGGTTACGGTGACACACCGTTGGCTCGTTTCCTCCCAACCAAGTTGGAACCTGCCGACCCCGGTTCTGCTCAAGGGGCAAGTCCTGCAAACCACATCAACACCAAAATTCAAATGCTTCCGACTGATCGTGGTAATGATCGGTATCTGATGAGTTTGTCAGCTTCCAACAACAGACAAACCTGGGAACAATTTCCCAAACTCGGTGGAGCAACACGCTTGATTCCAAAATCAGGCGTTGTCGAAGTTCTTGCGGAAACACAAAACGGAGATCCCCTGCTCTTGGCAACGGAAACTGGTCGTGGACGTTGTCTCGCCTTGGCAGTCGACGAAACCTGGAAATGGCATTTACACGGATTCGAATCGGAACACCAGCGATTCTGGCAACAAATGATTCTCTGGTTGGCCCACAAGGAATTCGAATCCGATCAACCACTTTGGACACGCGTTGAACCAAGGAATTTTTCTCCGCTAGCAAAAGTGTCTATTGAGTTCGGTGCCCAAACTGAGAACAAAATTCCAATTCCCGATGCAAACTTTCAAATTGAAGTCCTCACCCCAAGTGGTGAAACGGAAAAGGTAACTGCACAACGCTTCGGAGACCACGGACTCGCGGATTTCATGAAAACACAAGACCCTGGAGATTATTGGGTTCGCGTTCGAGGAACTCACAACGGAAAATCTCTCGGGCTGCCTGCAACGGCACGGTTTGTCGTCGATTCCCGAGATATCGAAATGGATAACCCCGCCGCTGATCCAGGTTTGATGGCTGAAATCGCCGACATCACGAGTGGATCAGTCGTCCCAGTCGAAGAGTTCGGGTCATTCCTGGATCAAATTCTTAAGGAAGGAATACCCGGAGAAGTAGAACGCTACCGCCGGATCAATCTCTGGGACGGCTGGCCGCCGCTCCTGATTTTCATTTTACTCATGAGCGTCGAGTGGACTCTGCGAAAATTACGCGGGCTGGTCTAAGCCAAACTTGAACGCACATCGGTAACGGTGCCGAATTGCTCGATTCGGTCGACAAATTGAGTCCAATCAACGATGCTTCCCGTTCACGATTTTGAATTTCGTCACTTTCAATAACTCCTGATAAATTAGACACACAGACAGAGGAACTAGAAATGTCACACGCATCACCGAAACTTCATAACGCTATGTGGCCTGGACTTGTTGGCAAAGAAGATGGCACCGACAACCCTCCGATTTCTTTGGATCGCATGCTCGAACTGACCGCTGGCGCGGAAGTGAACGGAACGAAATTCGACGGAATCGATTACTTTCTGTTCCTTCCACACACCGATCCGGATGCGTCTGATGACGACATCAAAGCCATTGCTGACAAAATCGCCAGTTACGGCTTTAGTGTTGGTTCACTCGTGGCTCCAGTCTGGCCTGGAACGGTTGGAGATTCCGCAATGGGCGACGAAGAATCAACATCGAAGTTCCTCTCCGCTGTCGAGAAGGCTTGCCGCATCGCGAAAATCTTTAACGATCACGGCGTCCGAAAAGGTGGCGTCATTCGTATCGACTCCGCAGAGTTTGGCGTTGAACAATGGAAAGAAAATCCTGAAGCGAACACCAAGAAAATTGCTGCGACGTTCAAAGCCGCTGCAAAAATCGCAGCCGACAACGGCGAACGTCTCGCTGCAGAAGGTGAAATCTGCTGGGCAGGGATGCACTCATGGAGGGACATGCTCAATCTTCTTGAAGAAGTCGGCATGCCGGAAACCCTCGGTTTTCAGGCAGACCTCGCCCACACGTACCTTTACCTCATGGGTTACAATGCTCCAGAACATGCCCTCTTGCAGGAAGGTTACAGCGACGAAGAATTTTACGCCGCTTACAAACAAATGACCGACGCTCTGCGTCCCTGGACGATCGACTTCCACGTCGCCCAGAACGACGGAACCGTTCACGGTGCCGGCAGCCACGACAAAACCGGCAAGCACTGCCCGGCTGACGATCCAAACGGCAAGCTGGACATCGTCAAATGCTCCGGCTACTGGCTCGAAGGCGCTCAGGAGCGCGGCATCAACCACATCTGCTGGGACGGCTGCATGTTCCCGAACTCCATGCTGGAAACCCAGGAAACCTGGAACACCATCCTCGCCAAAATGATCGAAGTCCGCGACGCCCACGGATGGGATTGATAACGCATGTCGTCGTGGAACGAGATGAACAACAAGCGAAGGATCGCTGTCTGGAGGGCGAACAATGAACGGGCACAGAATCAAAACGTTTGCCAAAATTTTGGTGTTCGGTTCCTGTCTGTTGTCGTTCTTCCATACGTTGTACTCCATGGACTGGACCTTCCAATATCTCTCGGAAGGAAGGACAGCCGATTCATTACAGCCAGAGATTTCGAGGGACATCGAAGCATTGTTTCTTCTGAATAGTTACCTGGTTCCAGTGATGTTCTTCGGAGTGGCACTTTGGATCATTGCCGCGAAAAAACTTCGTCGTCATACGATCAACCCTCGACCAGATTTCGACGTTGATTCTTGAGTTTGGACTCATCAACTCGCCAGCCCTGCTCTTCAAAACTGCGGTTTTAAAGCAGTCAAAGTCGCGCTTACGTGAAATGAGGGATGTGATACTATTGCCGCACACCTGACTACGTCTTGCATGCAAGGATGCGGCGATGCACGTTTTTTTTTCTGTTGGCGAACCGAGCGGAGATCAGCATGCGGCTGAACTGATGCGGGAGTTTTTGCGTCGACAGCCTGGGACGCGACTGAGCGGATTCGGCGGGCCTGAAATGCAGGCTGAGAAAGGCTTCGAGTGTCTCTATCAATTAACTGATCTTGCAGTCATGGGGTTTGCTGAAGTCCTGCCTATGATCGGGAAGTTTGTCAAACTCTACCGACAGGCGAAGGAGTTTCTGAAACGCGAAAAACCTGACGCGGTTGTGCTTGTCGATTTCCCTGGCTTCAACTGGTGGATTGCGAAAGCCGCAAAGCAGGCTGGCATTCCGGTGTACTATTATTGCCCACCACAACTCTGGGCCTGGGCACCGTGGCGGATTCACAAAGTGCGGCGTTTAGTCGATTGCATTTTGTCTGTTCTTCCGTTCGAAGCTCAGTGGTATCGAGAACGCAGCGTCGAGGTCGAATACGTCGGTCATCCGTTTTTTGATGAAGTCGCCGAGCATCCGATCTCGCCTGCCACACTCGCTGAATTCCAAATCGAAGGTTGCCAGACAATTGGCATCCTGCCGGGATCGCGCAAACAGGAAGTGATGAAAAACTACCGGGTGATGCTCGACATGATGGATTCACTCTACGAAAACCATCCGAACATCCAGTTTCAAGTTGCCTGTTACAAACAATGGCACTTCGACGAATGCACAAAGTTATTCGAGGAACATGGAAACCAATTGCCGATTGAATTCCACATTGGCAAGACATCGGAAATTATCGAAGCTGCCGATATGTGTTTGATGGTCTCAGGCTCTGTGAGCCTGGAAATGCTGGCGAGAAAAACTCCGGCCGTGGTGATGTTTCGACTCGATTTCATCTCGCGCATGTTCGCCAGATTCTTTATCACATCAAAATATATTTCGCTGCCAAACTTAATTGCAGATGAACTGATCATTCCTGAATTCACATACATGCGAGCGAAGAGCCGAAAGCTGGAGCGGTATACAGCCCAACTCGATGAATGGCTAGCTGATCGCGAATCACTTCAGGCAACTCAAGCAAAAATGTCTCAACTCGCCGATGAAATCGTCGAAACCGGTGGAGTAAAACGAGCCGCCGAAGTTCTCGTTAAGCGATTGACTCAAGAGCGAACAGAATCGCAAACGATCACAAAGCGTGCTGCGTGAGGCAAACATTTCGCTATTCTTCACTCTTAGGAGTGTGCCGTTTCAAGTACGGAATCCGCATTCGAAGAAATTCTTCGTCGAGACTGTGAACAGTGCGAATGTCGAGAAGTGAATTCTCCGCCACGATATCTAAATTCGTTGCTACGACTTGCTCACCCGGGCTGAGTCCTTTGGAGATCAAAGCAAAGGATTGGTAGGTTTGTCGAACAGTGACATCGCGCGCTTTCGCAACGTTCAGCTCTGCGTTTGCAGCATCTTCGGAATCTGAATCTTTCGAAGCGACAAAGACGACGCCATTCAACAATGCGTCGCGGGGAATGAGAACGCCGCTTTGGGGCGAGAGAGTTCCTGCTTGAATGCGTGCATGAACAAACGTCCCAGGTCGCAATGGCTGGCGTTGCAATCTGTTTTCCACTTCAACGTACGCTAGAACAGTACGAGTTTGTTCATCGGCAACAGGTGCGACTCGACGGACGTGGCCTTCCCAGGATTCGGCTTCAGGATTCTCTAAATCAGTTTCGCGACGTACAAGTTGTGCGACCGGCCACTGCTTCGATTTGATCAGTTCGTCAAAAATTGAAGCATCTTCAAGAGTCACGGCAACAGGAATTTCGACGCGATCCAACGACGTGATCCTCGCGATGGGATCTCCCGTCCGCAGATACTGCCCTTCTTCAACAAAAACCTCACTGAGCGTTCCAGTCGCAGGCGCGCGAACGGTGGCCTTTTCAAGTTCCAGTTGTGCGAGTTTCAGATCGCTGTTGTGAGTGACTCGTTGCGACTCGATTTCTGCCTTTCGAATCGGAAAAAGTTCCTCTTGATTTTCCAAGCGTATCAGCGTTTCGCGGTACTGTTCCTGCTCCAGTTTTTTCTGCCGTAGCGTTGACTCACTCTCTGCACCTTGTTTGTAAAGTTCGAGTGTTCGTTCATAATCGTCTGTGATAGTTTTCAGGCGTTCACGTTGCTGCACCAGAAGTTTTTGATTGAGGGCCTCTTCTTTCGCAAGTCTTTCCAAATTGACTCGATCCTGTTCCAGAAGCGAGTCCACTTGAGTCACACGTTCCTGATACGTTTGAGGATCGATTTGAATGAATATCTTTCCCTGCTTTCGAGATGACTCCCCGGAAGGCAGAATCAGAATTTCCGGACCACGAACAAGCGTACCGACCTCAAGCTGGCTCTTCTCTGTAATGCGTCCGCTCACTTCCGCAGAGACTGTCACTTCGACATCTGCCTGTGCCGTACCAAATCCGGCGATGGAGCGATCCAGAGCTGCCTGCTCGACCAGAAACGTTTCGACACGTAAGATGTTCGGCTTGGGATCTTCGCGGGGCGGAGCTGTTTTGAAGCTTGCGAGTTTCAAGAAAACATATTGCCCGATAGACAAAACGACAACTACAGCAATAATCGTTGCCGTCCACTGCAACCAAAGTGGAGCGAATTTGGTCGATTTTCCAGCCGCCGAGGGCAACGAAGAGACAGACGGCGCTGCATTTTCGAGATTTATCGTTTGCGATTTGCTGATATCCACAGTGTTCACGTCCAATCTCTTTGTCGACAGATCATCTTTTCCGTACAATCTCGTATCAGTGGTTTTCGAAGATTCTAGGCACCAACAACCGTTTGGTCACGGATCACCGTTGAATTCTCAGACTTTATAACACCACATCTGACGATTATCGTCGGAGAAATTACGGATCACCAATTAAGGTGACACACCTATGGAGACTGATTCCCCTACTATGGACGATCTTTGTTACGAAGGCATGACGCTCTCTGAACGTATGCACTTTGAGGAACATGGGTATGTCATCCTGCGCGATCTGTCTAGTGAAGATGTCGTGCAACGATTGATCACCGCCACTCGACATGGTCTCGAACAGGTAATTCCTCCCGTTGAATATGAAGCGGATCTTCAATACCCGGGCGCACCTGACTCTCTCGTTGAACTCGGCGGTAAAACGGTCCGCCGCCTCAAACAGGCTCATAGCAGAGGAGTCGTTTTCACCGAATGGATGACATTTCCACCTCTGATCGCAAGCTTAAAGCAACTGCTCGGTCCAGAATTGGTTTGTCCACTGGCTCATCACAATTGCATCATGACAAAGGAGCCTCAATTCAGCAGCGACACCGGTTGGCATCAGGATATCCGGTATTGGTCATTCCCCCGTCCTAATCTGGTTAGCGCCTGGCTGGCACTTGGAAACGAAAACAGAGAAAACGGGTGCCTGCAACTTGTTCCCGGCTCACATCGAATGGCGTTCGATCAACAGCAATTTGATGAAGATTTCTTTTTTCGGGATGATCTTCCAGAGAATCAGAACTTAATCGAACAGAGTGTTCATGCCGAACTGGAACCGGGTGATGTCCTGTTGTTCCACTGCCAGACATTACACGCAGCAACTCGAAACCATACCACTGAGACGAAATACTCCGTCGTCTTTACGTTTCGAGGAGCAGAGAATTCTCCAATCCATGGAAGCCGTTCGGCAGCAAGTCCGGAATTATTGATACATTAGCTTTGGGTTTGTCATACACTTTTAAGTGTCCTGTTAAACGGATTTCGCAATCGACTTTTTCACGGACTCAATTCACAAAACAGATCGGCGAGTAAAAGAGCTGTGAAAGAAACTGAATCACCAGAATGGATTGAGCAGAAAGCAGAGTTGCTCGTAAGCATTATTGCCGCGTACGGACGTGTGGCGATTGCTCTGTCTGGTGGTGTCGATAGCGCTGTCGTCGCAAAAGCTGCAGCTCTTGGTTGTGGAGACAAGGCACTCGCTGTCACTGCAAACAGCCCCTCTCTCGCTTTGGGAGAACTGGAGACGGCGCAGCAACTTGCCGAGTCGATCGGTCTCCGGCATGAAGTGATCAACACAGAGGAATTTTCAGTCGTCGGGTATCAACAAAATGCTGGTGATCGGTGCTATTATTGCAAGAGCGAACTTTACGAGCGTATCGAAGAAAAGTCACCTCAATGGAACATTGACGTGATTTGTAATGGTGCCAATCTCGACGATATGGGGGACCACCGCCCTGGAATGCAAGCGGCTCGGGAAAGCCAAGTTCGCAGCCCCCTGATCGAGGCAAACATTACCAAGCAGACAGTACGATCTCTGGCGAAACATTGGCAACTCGAAGTCTGGGACAAACCAGCGATGCCTTGCCTGTCGAGCCGTGTGGCTTATGGTGTCGAAGTCACTCCCGAAAAAGTACAGTGGATCGATGCAGCGGAGCGATTCCTCAAAGAAACTTATTCCCTGCGGGAAGTGCGAGTTCGATATGAAGAGAATGGTCTTGCACGAATA
>JAJDEL010000865.1 GCA_029259835.1 Planctomicrobium sp.
CATTGCTCGAAATGAGTAGCCCGCATAACCAGTCCTTCTGAACTGCACGGAATTAATGTGATGAGTAAACGCTTCGCTCTCTTGAGTTTTCTCCTGGGAGCCAGCTTGTGCAGCGCAAACCTGTTTGCAGCGCGTCCCAACGTGCTCCTGATTTACACAGATGATCAAGGAAGCATCGACGCGAACTGTTACGGTTCGAAAGACCTGACGACTCCCAACCAGGACAAACTGGCAGCAACGGGAATTCGCTTCACGCAGATGTATTCTCCATCGGCGATTTGTTCGGCATCACGTGCAGGGTTACTGACCGGACGATTTCCAGCCAGGGCAGGTGTGCCAGGGAATGTCTCTTCAAAGCTTGGTCATGCGGGGATGCCAGCGACGGAAACGACCATTGCAGAAATGATGAAGTCAGCTGGATACCGAACCGGACACGTCGGGAAATGGCACCTCGGATACGATGAAAACACGATGCCGAATTCGCAAGGGTTTGAGAATTCATTCGGCCACATGGGTGGCTGTATCGACAACTACTCGCACTTCTTTTACTGGAACGGACCAAACCGTCATGACCTTTGGAGAAACGGAAAAGAAATCTGGGCCGATGGTCAATTCTTTCCGGACCTGATGGTCGACGAATGCAAGAACTTCCTTGATACCAAAAGCGACTCACCATTCTTTTTGTACTGGGCGATCAATGTCCCGCACTATCCGATGCAAGGGACCGAGAAATGGCGAAAACATTACGAACACCTCGATGCACCGCGCCGCATGTACGCAGAATTCGTTTCAACGATGGACGAGAAAGTCGGCGAAATTCTTCAGCACCTCGAAGAGAACAACTTAAGAGAAAACACGATCGTCATTTTTCAATCTGATCATGGACATTCGACCGAAGAGCGAGCCTTCTTCGGCGGTGGCAATGCCGGACCGTACCGCGGTGCGAAAGGCTGTCTGTTTGAAGGTGGGCTTCGGGTTCCATCCTTCATCTCCTGGCCTGGAAAACTGCCGCAAGGAGAAATTCGGGATCAAATGGTCTTCGGCTGCGACTGGTTTCCGACGATTGCAGACCTGTGCGAAATTGATCGACCGCAGCAGCACCTTGACGGAGAAAGCATTCAGTCCGTTTTGCTTGACAATTCAAAATCACCTCATGATGAACTCTTCTGGCAACTGGGCACCGGGAAAAAGCCTCAACTGGCGATTCGCTCTGGTGATTGGAAATTATTGATCAATCCTCAAGATCGCAGTCAAAAAGGGAACCTGACCGCCAAAGATCGGGTCTTTCTCATTGATCTCTCCGTTGATCTTGGGGAAACGCGAAACGTTGCTACCGAACATCCCGAAATCGTGAATCGATTAACGGCTCGTATCGAAGAGATTCGCAAAGGCTGGTAAACTTTGCCTCAGACGAATCACAATTCAATATAAAATCCCCGCAATAATGTCTCTCTTTCGACCTGATGTTGATGCCCTTGAAGGTTACGTTCCCGGCGAACAGCCGCAGGAATCTGGCTGGGTGAAGCTCAACACGAACGAAAATCCGTACCCACCTTCTCCGCGCGTGGTCCATGCTATTCAGCAAGCGTCGCAAGGACGTTTGAATGTTTACCCTGATCCACTGGGGAAAGGCTTTTGCCAGGCTGCCGCGGAGTTGTTCGATCTCGACCCTGAATGGATTCTGCCAGCAAACGGGAGTGATGAGAATTTAACAATCATCATTCGCACGTTTGCAGACAAGAACGACCTGATCGCCTATCCGTACCCGAGTTACATACTCTACGAAACGCTCGCACAAATTCAGGGAACCAGACACGCGCGGCTGCGCCTCGAACCAGACTGGTCCTGGAATTTGAAATTGAATCGACCACTGATCGAGCAGTCAAAGATACTGTTTGTTCCGAACCCGAATTCCCCGTCCGGCAATCACTGGGATCACGATATTATTCGCGCGATCGTTCCACCTGCCGGTGTTCTTGTCCATGACGAAGCTTACGGAGATTTTGTCGACGAGCCGCACCGTATGGAACTTCTCCATGGTGAGTCTGGTCGGCAAATGATTGTCACACGCACGTTGAGCAAGTCGTACAGTTTGGCAGGAATTCGATTCGGGTTTTGCGTTGCACATCCGGATCTCATCGCCGGAATGCGAAAAGTGAAAGACAGCTACAACTGCAATACGCTCGCCTTAGCCGCAGCCGAAGCAGCAATTCGCGATCAAGATTGGATGCTCGAAAACCGCCGCAAAATCCTCGGCACACGCGAGCGTCTGGAAAATTCTTTAACCGAACTCGGTTTCAATCCCGTTCCCAGTCAAGCGAATTTCGTCTGGGTCACTCATCCGACGATTTCACACGAAGAAATCTATCAAGAACTCAAGCAGCGAAGAATCCTGGTACGCTACATGAACTTCGCGAGTGCAATTGCCGCATCGAACGAGCATTCACCAGCAACAGTCAACGGACTTCGAATCACGATTGGAACTGATGACGAAATAAACGTTCTCGTCGAGTCGCTCACCGAAATTGTTTCTTGACTGCTTGTTCATTTCTTTTGGTTCTTGTTTGCAATTAGAATTGATGATTGCGAAAATTAATGCAGGATATCCAACACTGGGCGGGCAATTCGCAGGATGATTGATAACTGCTCGGCTTGCACGGCATCCAGTTACTTTTTTGATCATTCTAAAGTTTGTGCCCTGGGAGCTGGGAGGTGTAAAGTGAATCGAGAACATCCGTCGCTTTTGTCTACTACGTTTTCATTTTCCAATATCTTTATTTTTGTCGTTGCCACAATCAGCCTTTCGGGGTGCTGGCAAGGCGCGGCAGATTTTCTACAGGGTTCTCGAAATCCGCCTTATCGTTGGACAATCTCAAGAACAGCGAGTGCTGACGAAGTGATTCTGTCCATACCACACCCACACAACAAGACTTTTGAGCTCGTGAAAGTCGATCTTAAGTCTGGCAGTACTTGCCTGTTGACAGAGACGGCCGATTACGACGAATTTTCACCAATTTATCATGAGGCAATTGGTCAAGTCACTTTCGTCCGAGATAGCACTCATTCCCAGACCCAACAACTTGTCTTTCTAAATAATGATAAAGAAAAAGAAGAAGAGAACAGACAGCTTTCTCCCACTGGCTTCGAGATTAACAGCGTTAGTTTCTTAAATTCAGATGAGTTCCTTTTCTCTGGTCGCAAGGTGCGAAGACTAGCAACAGAGGTGGAAATTTATCACTGCCGATTGCACAAGGGGGAACTTACCTGCAAGGCGTTGACTAACAATCAGCGAATCGACACTGAAATTCATTACTCAGAAAAGATGCAGTCAGTGTTTTGGAATCAATCTGGAGACGGAGGTAAGCCTCGAATCATGAAGGCTGACCCTGAATTCAAGCAAGTTGAGATCGTTGAAAGTGGATCTATAGTTGCGTTCTCGGAAGAATTGGGATTGTTCTTGAAATCTGGTGGCGGAATTGGACGGCTTGCGACTCTGGAAGTATGGAACCCTAAAAATGGCGAAGTGAAAACTCTCCCAAACGACCCATATCTGTCTACAATGGGAGCATGTTTCCTTCCCGGTAGCCGCGACATTGCAGTGTTCTCCAAAGGTAGCAATTATGTTGCGCAAGTCGAGCGATTTTCAATTGATGACCCTAAGACTTCAAAGGAGGAAATTGTACGATTTTTTCCAACAGGCACCAGCTGGGAGCCTTGGGTTAAGGGAAAAAAGACGTCGGTTCTGTCATCGTGCTTACAAGACGAAG
>JAJDEL010000866.1 GCA_029259835.1 Planctomicrobium sp.
GTGTTGATCCCAGCCGCGGTGGAATATTTGCGTGAAGCGAACGTTCCGTTCGGCCATTCTTCGAGCGAGCAGGCAACTCGCCGCAAATGTTCCCGGTGTGCTGACATCTTCACCGTACTTATCGAGCGTGGCTTTCGTTTCACTCGAAGTGTCGATCAACTCCGGTACTGAGGTCTGCATTCGGAATGCCATTTCTGCTTGTTCGATACGCGTGCGTGTTTCCGGATCGCCTAATTGTTCGTAGGTACGCTGATTGAAGGACTCGAGCCGGTCCAGCATTCGCCGCCGAAGCTCCGGGCTGACTCCCGGAGGATTCGAAAGGAACAGCACTGGATCACCTTTCGACCTCAGTGAGACTCCTTGATATCGACTACGCAGAAAGCCTGATCCCCAAAGTCGGTTATAGAGTGCTTGAGCTTGTTGGCGTCCCGACCAGGATGGAGTCATCACAACGAACGATGGAAGATCCTCATTAAGTGAACCTAACCCGTAACTCAACCACGCCCCCAGGCTCGCGCGTCCTGGGAGTTGGTGACCTGTGCAAATGTAGGTGATCGCCGGGTCGTGATTGATCGCTTCTGTATGGACTGATCGCACAATTGCAATGTCATCCACCATGCTCGCTGTCTTCGGAAGCAGCTCGCTCATCCATGTCCCGTTTTCACCATACTGCTCGAACTTGAATTTCGACGGGGCAATGGGAAATCGCTTCTGCCCAGAGGTCATCGTGGTCAGACGTTGCCCTTTCCGGATTGACTCAGGCAGGTCCGTGTCGAACAGTTCATCAAGCTTCGGCTTATGATCAAACGTATCAATCTGGCTGGGTGCCCCGGCAGCGAATAGATAGATCGCCCGCTTGGCTTTCGGAGCAAAGTGTGGCAAATCTGGCAACCCATTCGTTCCTGCCGCTTGAGCAGAAGTGCCTGACATCAACGACGCCAGCGCGGCGGTTCCCAGTCCCATGCCGGCCTGACCAAAAAAATGGCGACGAGTCAGTTGCTGAAAATGTTCTTCGGCAGGATGCATTGTGTGAGTCCTTGGGAAAGGTACAGGCGGGAATGCGGCAGCTTTTCGCAATTCAGTCTACAATGTCTGTGAGACTTCTGAAAAGAGAAGAGGCTTAAAGCAAGACGACGGTGAGTGAATTCAAACAACATAGGCACCAACGACAAAACCCGAATTCGGACTGACCGAATTCGGGTTTGTGAGATTGGTTCATCTTTGCTGAGACAATTGGGCTTACTCGTCGAAATCCGGAACTTCTTCCATCAGCATTTTTTCGAGATCAGGTGCATCGTCAGGAACGATCACAACATTCTCAGCTGTATCGAGGTAGATTTTATCTGTTTGAATTTCTTCGATGACAGTCGCCATGGACGGCTTTCCAGGACAATCAACCAAAGGGGGAGCACCCCGATTCAGATGGACCAACCGCTTTTGAATGAGGGTGGTGAGCTTAAACTTTCCACCGACTTTGTTAGCAAGTGTGTCTTCTTTTAGCTCATCGAGCATGAAACTCTCCCTCTCTCGCTTCCAGAATCGTGCAAATTTCCCGCACAGCTCTGTCGAGATCATCGTTGATTATTTGATACCGGTACTTGTCTGCGGATTTTAGCTCTTCCTCAGCAGTCCGCAACCTCCTTTGGATCACTTCCTCAGATTCCGTGCCGCGGCCCCGCAGCCGGGACTCATATTCATCGACCGATGGCGTCTTCAAAAACAGGGAAATCGCTTCCGGGTAGATATGCATCAGGTTCAGAGCACCTTCGACGTCAATTTCCAGCAAGACCCAGCTCCCGGCTCCCTGAATTCGGTCAACTTCGCGTTTCAGTGTCCCGTACCAGTACCCGCTCCGGTGAACTTCAGCACATTCGACGAATTCCCCGGCTTGACGAGACTCTTCAAATTCGTCGGAAGACATGAAGTAGTAATGCTTTCCGTGGATTTCATCGTCACGCGGCGGACGTGTGGTTGCGGAGACGGCCATCTCAATCGGAAGCTGTAAATCAGACAGAATCCGCCCCACAATCGTCGTTTTTCCGCTCCCGCTAGGGCCAGATAAAACGGCAACTCGACAGGCCTCTAAAGATGTTTCTTTCACGGTGATACCGGGTTAAAGACCAAACAGATCAACAAATGATGATTGATGTTTCGCGGGAAAATGGCGATGCTGAGACAACTCTTTCCCACACACGAAACGAAAATGCGAACCAAACCGTCAATTTATCGACTCTTCGATTGGTTTCCAAGCCGCTCACTTCTCCTACCATTTTTGGGGAAGCTGACTCCATTTGTGCTCTGCCTGTTGGTCATTCCGGCGATCTCATTGGGTCAAGAGGGTGTCAAATTCCGGCGAGAGTCGCGTTTTCAAGACGCGATCAACCGCCCCCTGACTGCCAACGGTGAAAGAGCAAAATTACGAGACTACCTTCAAAGGCTCTCGGAAAATCGTGAAGTCGCGGTCTTACTTGACCGACGCATTGACCCAAGCCAACGAATCACCATTGCTATCGATGCCAAGTCCTTCGAAGGTGGGATTCGAATGCTCGTTAATCAAGTCAAAGCTGATGTCACAGTCGCTGGTGACACACTGGTCGTCGGACCTCCCGAAACAATTCGGAACTTGAGAACTCGAATTGTGGTTTCTCGCGATGAATTGAACAGCGTCAAGAATCTTTCTCCAAAGCAGCAATTCGCAATCCTTCGCCGACATGAAGTTCGCTGGGAAGATTTGACATCTCCGCGAGAGATCCTCACAAAAATCTCGGATCGCTATCAGGTCAAGATCGAAAATCTCGATTTCGTTCCACACGACCTTTGGGCTGGTGGAACAATTGTGTACCCGAACTTCGTTGAATCTCTCACAATCGTTCTCACACAATTCCAACTTTCATTCGAATGGGTGGACCAGAAGACAATTCGAATCATTCCTGAGGCTCCCAATGTTGCAATCGAGCGCAGCCATCGCCCGAAAGGGATGACTCTCGATGAAGCAATTTCAATCGTGAAGCAAGAAGCTTCTCACTTAAAGGTGATGAAGACAGGACGTGAGTTGACATTCTCTGGGCGCATTGAAGATCACGAAGCGATCGCTGTTCTGATTGGCGAACGCCCACCACCTCGCCGATCTCCGACGACTTCTAAGACCACACCACTACGCGACCGACGGTTCACATTAAATATGGTTCGCAAACCTTTTGGGAGTTTAATGGCAACGCTACAGAGCCAGGGGATCGAAGTCCGGTACGACGCCCAGACTCTGAATGATGCCGGAATTGATCTCGCAGAGAAGATTTCGCTTGAACTCAAACAGGCGACCATCGACCAACTCTTAAACGAATCCTGCGAAAAAGTCGGCCTTGCGTACGAGATCGACGGAGACGTCATTGTACTGAAAGTTAAGAGTGAGCAGTTGCCTTGATTCTCCGAATACGTTCAGCGACCCTTCAGAGACGCCAAACTCCTTATTAGGTTGAATATCAATGACAGTCTTCCGTTCGTTCTGCTTTGCCACACTCCTGATGGCATCAACATTCACAATGGCAAACCGTTGTCATGCTCAGGAGAAGGATAAGACTCCGTCAAGCGACGAAAACAAACGCTACACCTTCCGCAAAGAACATGACCCGAACGGGATTGGAAAATTCTATCTAGGCCGAGAAATCGCGCACGTGATGGGGCATCTCGGAATCGGTTGGCTCGAACGTCCTGAGCGAGAAAATGAAGAGCGGCTTTCAGTTCTCGTCAAAGGATTGAAAATCAAACCCGGGATGACCATCGCCGATATCGGTGCAGGGTCCGGTGTCATCAGTGTACTGCTCTCCAAAGCTGTTGGGGAAAAGGGAGAAATTCTCGCGGTCGACATCCAACCAGAAATGCTCGACGCCCTTCAATCCAAGTGCAAACTGCTCGGCATTAAAAACGTCAAAGGAGTTCTCGGCACAACCAAGTCTCCAGGCTTGGAGGAGGGGACCGTCGACCTGATTGTCATGGTCGATGTCTACCACGAATTTGATTTCCCCTACTCCATGCTCAACGAACTCGCTAAGTCACTGAAGAAAGGTGGTCGTATCGCCTTTGTCGAATACCGATTGGAAGACCCAAAAGTTCCGATCAAACTTGTTCACAAGATGTCTGAAGCTCAGGTCAAAAAAGAGGCTCTCGTGGAAGGTCATCACCTGAAATACAAAGAAACCTTCCGCGAATTACCGAGACAGCATGTGGTGATTTTTGAGAAGGAGTAATTGACTGATGATGAAACTATATACATTCAGGTTTCTTCTGTTGTTCAACTGCATAGCAGGCGTCCTCTTTGCTGAGGATCAACCGATAGGCATAGACCGTCCACCAACCTCAACTTTCGTTGGTTTTGTGCCTGGAGATGCGTTCTATCCGATTAGTTTCGGAGAGTATAACTCTCCCAGTGATTTTTTTGCTGAACATGATCAGTTCCAAAACTTCAATAAAGAGGATGACGGAAAGACAACAATCATTCTCAACTACGATTTTCCTGACGTACCACTTCAATATGTAGAACATAATTATCATGGATATATGAAATGTGAAATTCGTGGGTACGGACAATTACAGTCAATGATCTTAGCTCATCTGGCAATTTACGCGGAGAACCATGCGAAGGTTCGCAATGGGGATCGGGGCTTGATTCGAATAGGGATACCGACTGAATCATGTCTCATGCTGATAGTAAATAAGTCGTTTGACTTCGAAAAGACTCACTTCTACTGCCGATACAATGAAGACTGTCAACGTAGGGATACTCAAAAGTTTCCACAATTGAAGTACAAGCCTTTTGGTGTGGCATTTATAGACACCTACCAACCACACATCTGGAAGCCCGAGGCCATTATCGAAGACTGGAAATATGCTGGTCGGATACCACCGTTAAAAGTGACTTTACCGGAGCCAACATCTCTCAGAGAATTTCCGAATCCGACATATCCGAATGATCCAGAGTTGCCAATTCTGGTAACAAATTTTGATGACATTAGCTTTGTGGCGATTCCAACTCTTAATCAAAACCAAGCATACCGCAAGGACATCGGAACCACTTTTTATGTTGGAAATTCGGATGGAGTTTTCCAATATCAGTGGGGAATGAACAAAAAATCTAAAAAGTCACTCAGAATTGAAAAGTTCGTCGATATCGATTCGATAAAGAAAGATCTTGCCGAATTAGAGATGTAGTGCCTGAGTGCCATGCTTGAAGGTCTTGAAATCTGGATAGTATGCCGAAAATTCCAACGACGCCGATTCAGGTCCGCTTTGCATCCCGGTGAGGACATGTCATCAGACACCTCCGAGTCGGGTCTCTTCGGTTAATGCTTGTTGAATGTCGCTCAATCGGCATATGATGATTCCTTGATGACTGCGGTGTGGCTAAGGAATGTATTTGGTGAGCGCAAAGACTTCATATTCGGACTCTTTTTCAGACTCTCTCTCGCGGAGACGGTTTCTCGCTTACGCGGGAGGTGGATTCGGAGCCGTTGCCTGTAGTGCGATGCTCAATGCTGAAGAGCCTCAACAGGCTCACTTCGCTCCGCGCGCTAAACAGGTGATCTATCTGTTCATGCATGGTGGTCCGAGTCACGTTGACTTATTCGATCCGAAACCTGCTTTGACAAAGTATGCTGGGCAGACGCTGCCGGAGAGTTTTGGAAAAGTGATGACGCGACGCAAGGTCGCTGCGAATCCGTTGCTGCAACCATTGAAGCCATTCCGAAATCGCGGAGAATCAGGAATTGAAGTCAGCGATTTTTTGCCGTACATTGCGGAATGTGTTGATGACTTGTGCATCATTCGTAGTTGCCACGGCGATAGTGTCAACCATCCGCAGTCGGTGTATCAAATGAATACCGGCAGCATTCTGATGGGCAAGCCCAGCCTCGGCAGCTGGGTTTCTTATGGATTAGGGTCAGAGAACCAAAACCTGCCTTCATTCGTCGTGATGCCGGACCGTGGAGCCGGAATCAAAGGGGGACCACCTGCCTGGGGCAGCGGATTTCTGCCAGCGACCTACCAAGGGACGGTCGTGCGATCAGGTGAGACTCCGATCCTGCATC
>JAJDEL010000867.1 GCA_029259835.1 Planctomicrobium sp.
GGTGGTGAAAGTGGTGAGCCTTCGATTGTGGTTGGGAAGCCGATAGAGAGTCTGCTCTATCTGGCAGCGACTCGTGAGAGCGATGATGTCGGTGCGATGCCACCGAAAGAAAACGATGCTTTATTGAAAGAACAAATTGCAGCTCTCAAGAAATGGATTGAGAAAGGAGCCGTTTGGCCGACTGAAGATGAAATCGCATCGATAAGAAAAACGCATCAGGCGAAATGGGATGCTGAAGATGGCATTGCAGCGACGACCAGCGGTGGACTTTCAGATGAATGGACAAACCGTCGCTACAAACCGGAGAACTTGTGGGCCTATCAACCGCTTTGGAATGATCCCGATGGCTGGTTGAAGGAGAGCGAGCAAAACCCGGTTGATGTTCTGATCAATCGTCGCTTGAGTAACATGGACTTGGCGCCTGCCGGGCGTGCGGATCGTCGAGCGTTGATACGCCGCGCGACTTTCGATTTGATCGGGTTGCCTCCATCGTTGAAGGAGATCGAAGACTTCGTCAACGATTCTACCTCTGAGGAGAAAGCGTTTGCGAAAGTGATTGACCGGCTACTAGCTTCGCCACACTATGGAGAACAGTGGGGGCGTCACTGGCTGGATGTCGTTCGCTATGCCGACAGTTCTGGATTTGCGAATGACTACGAACGGGGAAACGCCTGGCGTTTTCGAGATTATGTTGTTCGGTCTTTCAACGATGACAAACCGTATGACGAGTTCATTGTCGAGCAAATCGCTGGCGATGAACTTGATTCGACGAGCTCAGAAAATTTGATTGCGGTCGGTTTTCTGCGCATGGGACCGTGGGAATTGACAGGCATGGAAGTCGCCAAGATCGCCCGACAACGATTCCTCGACGACGTGACTGATGTCGTCGGTCAGACATTTCTAGCGCACATGCTACAGTGTGCCCGTTGCCATGACCATAAGTTCGATCCGATTCCGACCCGCGATTACTATTCCATTCAAGCGACATTCGCGACAACGCAACTCGTGGACCGGCATGTCGACTTTCTTTCTGAAGAAAACGTTTCCGGATTCGAAGAGAAAAAATATCTCGACCAGCGTAGAAGTTATTACAATCGCACTCTGAAAAGTTTGAGTCAGAAACAGACACTCGAAGCCGCTCGAAAGTGGTTCGAATTGGAGCAGAAAGATTCGCAGCACTTCGAAAAAGTTGTTCAACGACTCACCAAGAAGAGTGGAAGCGAAGCGAAAGTTTCACTGGACAACGTCCGCAAGGCAATGCAAAAGGATCAGGTTGATCCAGCTTTGATTCCTCCTCGGCATGCTGGTTTTGAACCGGAAGACTTCGGTCTGGAACGCGTGGCTCGAAAAGGATTAGAACGTCTCAAGTGGAGAAATGATCGTTACGAGCCGTACGCACTCAGTGTTTACAACGGGAAGACGATTTCGCGAAAAAGAGTCAATGAGCCGCTCCGAGTGCCTGAGAAACCATTCGGTCCGGGAGAACTTGAGGAATCACACATTCTCACCGGAGGCGACCCGTTTTCGCCGTCGCTATCGGTCGAACCGGGAGTTTTGAGTGCTGTTTCGTTTGGCGAAACGATGAAATCTGAAAATGTCGGACACAAACCATACGCGACTTATGATCGCCGTCTGGATCTTGCTCGTTGGATCGCTTCGCGCGAGAATCCGTTGACTTCACGGGTGATGGTCAACCGCATTTGGCAATGGCACTTCAATCAGGCAATCGCTGGCAACCCCAACAACTTCGGAACGACCGGGAAGAAGCCGACGCATCCGGAGTTGCTCGACCATCTCGCGCAGAAGTTCATGGATGAAGGTTGGTCAGTGAAGGCGATGCATCGTCTCATCATGCAGTCCGATGCCTATTGCCGTTCGGCATCGCATGTAAACATTGCTGAGGTCGACAAGAAAGATCCGCTCCATGAAGCCTATGCTGTCTTTCGTTCGCGTCGGCTCGATGCGGAAGAAATTCGAGATGCGATGCTGGTTGTTTCTGGAGAGTTGAACGCACAGGCTGGTGGAATTCCGATTCGTCCAGAGATGAATCTCGAAGCCGCTTTGCAACCACGTCAGGTGATGGGCACATTCGCTGAAGCCTGGCAACCTTCACCTCTTCCTGAGCAGCGTCATCGCCGTTCGCTGTACGCGCTGCGAATTCGCGGACAGCGAGATCCCTTCATGGAGGTCTTCAACGCACCTGGTTCAAACCTTGCCTGCGAAGGCCGTGAAGCGTCGACTGTGACACCTCAAGTGTTTGCATTGTTCAATAACGAACAGACCTATGCTCGCGGACTTGCACTTGCTAACAGCACACTGCAAGGCAAGAAAAACGTGAACGATCAGAAGGTGATTGAGGCGATCTATCAACGAACTTTCGGTCGAGAGCCAACAGAACTCGAAGCAAAATCTTGTCGCGAACACTGGCTGCGGATGACAAAACGTCACGAATCCATCGAGTTAAGTCGCCGGGAGTATCCGCTGAACGTTTTGCGCGAAGCAATTGAAGAAAACACCGGTGAAAAATTTACCTTCAACGAACCACTCGAGTTCTACAAGGATTTCGTCCCGGATTTGCAACCGATTGACGTCGACGCCCGAACTCGAGGACTTGCCGAAATATGTCT
>JAJDEL010000868.1 GCA_029259835.1 Planctomicrobium sp.
TGGTCGGTCCTAAACGCCCAAGACTAAACAGTGGAAGATTGAAATGAGTGAACGCTGGATATCAAATCGGATGCGTAACATTGATGCCTCTGGAATTCGACGGGTTTTCGACTTGGCCGCAAACATGACCGATCCGGTCAATCTGAGCATCGGTCAGCCGCACTTTGATACGCCAACGCCGATCAAAGAAGCCCTTAAAAAGGCCGCAGATGGCGGCAAGAACGCCTATAGCCAAACTCAGGGGATCAAGCCACTGCTGAATGCGATTCAAGGACGCGTGGATGATGAATACCAGCACTCTGACCGTCAAGCATTTGTGACCAGCGGAACCAGCGGCGGTCTGATGCTCGCTCTCTCGACTCTTGTCAATCCTGGGGATGAAGTCATTGCGTTTGATCCCTGGTTCGTGATGTATAAACATCTGACCACACTTGCCGGGGGAGTGTACAAGTCGATCAATACGTACCCAGACTTCCGGATTCCGATTGATGCCGTTCGTGAAGCGATCACAGAGAAAACGAAAGTGATCTTATTCAACAGCCCGGCGAATCCGACAGGTCATGTCGCAAGCGAAGAGGAAGTCAAAGCACTCGCCGAACTGGCCCGCGAACACGACATCGCTCTCGTTAGCGACGAAATCTACCGGGCTTTCTGCTATGACCAGGAGTTTATCAGCCCGGCAAAATACAATGACCAGACCATTGTGATCGATGGTTTCAGCAAGTCACACTCGATGACCGGCTGGCGCGTCGGCTGGTGCCACGGCCCGGAACACGTCATTCAGCAAATGATGAAGCTTCAGCAGTTTACGTTCGTCTGTGCGCCTCATCCTGTTCAGTGGGCGGCATTGGAAGCGATGAACTGCGACATCTCTGATCGCGTTTCAGAATACAAAAGCAACAGAGATCTACTGAAATCAGAATTAAAAAATCACTTCGAAATCAACAGCGCAGGTGGCGCGTTCTATATGTTCATCAAGGCTCCATGGGGAACAGGCACGGAATTCGTCAAGAAGGCGATCGAGAACAACTTGCTGATCATCCCCGGAAATGTCTTTAGTGCCGAAGACACCCATATCCGAATCTCTTATGCCGCAACCCAAGAGACGATTCTCAAAGGGGCAGAGATTCTCCGGAATGTCGCAGAGAGCGGATAGAAGCGCCTACTAAAACTCTTCTTCATCATCGTCGAATTCAAATTCATCTCCGAATTCGTCATCATCGTCATTGCTCAGATCGAAGTCGTCCACTTCCCCGGATTCACCATCATCAATTGCTTCTTCGTCGAAGGAACCTTCCAGGTCGTCAGCATCTGACTCGGATGGGATGGATGATGTATCAGTGACGGGTTGCGAAGCATCAGTGGCTTCACTTTTTCCACCTTTGTAATAGACCAGAACCCAAAGTGGAAAGATTACCATGACGACCGCCACGGTAAGAAGCATAATCGCGACGACTTTCATCATCGTCGGCATCACGTCCATGCTGTTCATGACAGCCATGAGCATCACGTAAACGAGAAAACCTGCTGGAAGAGCAGCGACCAAGGATGTTCCTGCCAGGTTCATTTTATTCACGGTATGTTCACTTTCAGCTAGCTGCTAGGTTTCTCATCAACAATGGTTTGCTTCCAATGTAGCTCTGAGAGACCAGCGTATGCAACGAAATGTACAAGAACAGATGCTCCCCTTTCAAAAATCGAAAGAATTATGGCGATTTCGCACCCTAAAACGCTCTTCAACAATAGAAACACGTAACGAATTGCCGTTGAACGTAACAATTGTTGCAATCTCGATCTTTGATCGTCTCTCGAATCAGGAATCCGCTCTCTGCTATACTGCTACCTGTTTGATAGAGATGCACTACTGGAGAAACCATTGATGTCGACGACGCCTGTACAACTTGCACAACTCGAACAAACGACACGACGCCACTTTCTTCGCGAAAGTACCGCTGGATTGGGAGGGATGGCCTTGGCTTCTATGCTCGGGGCAGATGCCAACGCAGCCGATGTTCGATCCAATCCTCTCGCCGCAAGGCAGCCGCACTTCCCTGCGAAGGCGAAGAATGTCATCTATCTGCACATGGCAGGTTCTCCGCCGCAGCACGATATGTTCGACTACAAACCGAAACTGGTCGAAATGACCGGGCAGCCCTGTCCTGACGAATTGACACAGGGAGAACGCTTCGCCTTCATTAAAGGGACTCCAAAGCTACTCGGGACACCTCACAAGTTTAAGCAGCATGGAGAGAGTGGAGCCTGGCTTTCCGAGTTCCTTCCGAATCTAGCCAATCAGGCGGATGATCTTTGTTTCGTGAAATCGATGTACACCGATCAATTCAACCACGCACCGGCTCAACTGCTCCTTTACACCGGTTCCCCACGGCAAGGGCGACCTTCGATGGGTTCGTGGGTCACTTATGGACTTGGCGCTGGGAATCAAAACCTCCCTGGCTTTGTCGTTCTCATCTCTGGAGGGACGGCACCTTCGGCTGGCAAAAATGCCTGGGGCAGCGGATTTCTGCCTTCGGTCTATCAGGGAGTTCAATGTCGCTCGAAAGGTGATCCGGTGTTGTATGTCAGTAATCCAGATGGCATCGACCGAGACATGCGTAAGCTGACGATTGATTCAATCCGTCAACTCAATGAACTTCAAGCACAGCAATTCGGCAGCCCGGAAACGCTCACGCGAATTGCACAATACGAGTTAGCATTTCGCATGCAGATGTCCGTGCCAGAAGTGATGGACATTGCTGCTGAGCCGAAGCATGTTCAAGACTCATACGGCGCAGTGCCGGGAGAGTCGAGTTTCGGAAACAACTGTCTGCTTGCACGAAGACTCGTTGAAAAAGGGGTTCGCTTCGTACAACTCTTTGACTGGGGCTGGGACTTCCATGGCAACTCCAAAGGCAATGACATTCACGTCTCTCTGCCAGGCAGATGCCAACCGATGGATAAAGCCGTTGGTGCTTTAATCAACGACCTCAAACAGCGAGGATTGTTGGACGAAACTCTGATTGTCTGGAGCGGCGAATTCGGGCGCACTCCGCTCAACGAAGAACGG
>JAJDEL010000869.1 GCA_029259835.1 Planctomicrobium sp.
TAGCGACAACTTTGAACGCGATTCCCTCGGAGAACTTTACACACTTACTAAAGGCGACTGGAAAATTGTTGATGGAGTTTTGGTTGGCAAAGAACTCAAATCCGACAATCATGCTGCCGTCCTGACCCTCAATCAGAAGAATAGAAACTCAGTTTTGCAATTCTCTTTCATGCTGGATGGCACGAATGGTTTGATGCTCAGTCTCAATCATGCGAAAGGTCATTTGTTTCGCGTGACCGTTGCACCAAATTCACTCACATTGAGAACCGACAAAGACAAAAAAGACCCTACTTCGAAACCCATCCTGCTGGCTCAGGCGAATGGGAAAATTCAAAAAAATCAGTGGCATACTCTACTAGTCGAAATCAATGGAGCGAAAGTGACTGCTCAACTCAATAACGGCTTATCCGTATCCGGTTCACACCCCAGCCTCGATGTTGATAAACCAAGCTATCGCTTCGTAATGAGAGGCGAAGCACTCAAGCTCGACGACATGAAATCTTGGACAGTGGCTGAGTAACGGTCACCAGGTCGCAAGAATTTCTACGAATCCACCAATTGTGGGATCGCACCAATCGTGAATTGAGCCAGATTCTTTGCAGCGTTGACGGCACCTTCGCGAATCTTCCAGAGGTCTTTGATGCTTGATGGGCGTTTGAAGATTGAACCGACCAGAGCGCCGGCGCGTATCGTTCCTTTTGGACCGAAGATTGCCAAGACTTCTGGAAGGAGGTCTTCGGACAAATCGTCACTAATCGCGCGAATTACCATGAAGCCGGTGTCGCGAGACTTGCAGATTTTTGCGACGGCGAGCGATTCCATGTCGACAGCAATCGCACCGGTTTTCGCATGGAGTTCTCGTTTCTCTTCACACGTGCGAATGATGCGGTCCGCCGTGCAGAGTTTGCCAACATGTAGTCCATGTTCGATATCGTCTGACATCTCCAGTCGTAAAGAGATCTCCGAATTACCGTTTTCATAGATCAGTGAATCACCGACGACGATGTGGCCGACTTTCATCTCTGGAATCAGCGCGCCTGAGAGTCCCATCGAAATTATCCAGGCAGGTTCGAACGCATCGATCAAGGCATTCGTTGCCTGCGTCGCCCGCTTGTGACCTGTTCCACCTTCGACAACAACAATGCGCACCTCACCAAGTGAACAGTCATGGAATTTCAATCCGTTCCCGGCTTGTGTTCGCGTTGAGTGAAGCTTCTCCAGTAACGGGCCAACTTCAAGATGCAGCGCGCAGACAATTCCAATCGTTACTTGAGGGAGATTCGTTGAGTCGACATTCTCATTTGTCATTTCTGCGACTCATCATTTGTGGAAGAACTGGTGGCTTCGATCTTTTGTGCTTCTTGTTCGATTTTTCCGAGTTGTTCGCAAATTGTGTCAATCGCATCGCGTCGTTCGAGGAATTTTGCGAACGTTTGGTAATCTTTAGCGTCAGCAACTGCGGAAACGATTGGTTCAAAAAATCGCATTGTTTGGGATCCAAGGTAGTTGAGAGGCCGAGCCATTTCCAAAAACGTGATTGCCGGAATCGTCATCTGCCGACGGACGACCTCCCGGCAGATACGTTCCACCAGTTGCAACTCCGCTTCGCTCGGCGGCTCTGGATTCGTATCAACAGCAAATGCGTGTTTAAACCAGGATTTAAGAGACATCTGCTACGATCGTTGATTTTAAATTTCGTAGGCGGAACGTGGTTTCGCCGTTGTTCGAATATCACTGTGCGAATCTCACTGAGCAGCGTATCAAAATCACAGAGCATTGGACATTTCGACTGCAACTGCCGACACTTCGCCTTTGAAAAGTCCTTTTCTTGAAGTTCTAAGATCAATTCCTATGAGTGAGCAACCCAAATTCCTGCGTCTGGACTCCAGCGATAATATTGTTGTGGCGAGGGACCACGCGCGCGAAAGTGAAGGTTTCGATGCAGCAGATGGAGTTATTTCTGCGAATGAACGGATCGATATGGGCCACAAAATGGCGATCTATACGATCAACGAAGGCGAGCCGATTCGCAAATATGGACAGCCCATAGGGTTCGCGACGAAAACAATTCAACCAGGTGATTGGGTTCACACTCATAATGTTGGTCTTGGTGAATTGAGTCACTCCTACGAGTTTTGCACTTCGATCACTGAACCTCCCAGACCATCAAAAGAGCGTGTTTTTCAAGGATATCGTCGACCAGATGGTCGGGCGGCGACGCGGAACTACATTGGGATTATCAGTACGGTCAACTGCTCGGCGACCTCTTCGAAGTACATTGCGGATGCGTTCGACGAATCGATTCTGGCAGAGTATCCCAACATCGACGGCGTCATTGCTCTCTCTCACAAAGGAGGGTGTGCCTACGAATATGGAGGAACGGACCACCGGATTCTCGCTAGAACCCTCGCCGGATTTGCTGAGCATGCAAACATCGCTGCATACTTGATTGTCGGTCTTGGTTGCGAAACGGCTCAGGCAAGTTTTCTGGCTGAAGAACACAATCTCGTGCAATTGAACGTTGATTCCGAAGTTTCGAAGAAGCCGCTGATCATGAACATTCAAGATCAGGGAGGCGTTGCGAAAACTGTGCAGCGCGGCATTGCAGTTCTCAAGGAACTTTTGCCTGATGCGAATAACGTTCGACGCGAAGCGATTCCGGTTTCTGAAATTATTCTCGGGACTGAATGTGGAGGCAGTGACGGCAACAGCGGAGTGACGGCGAATCCGGCAGTCGGCATTGCGAGCGATTTACTCGTCGCTCATGGAGCGACTTCGATCTTGGCGGAAGTCCCGGAAATTTACGGAGGCGAGCATTTATTGACGCGTCGCGCCATCAATCGAGAAGTTGCTGACAAGCTTCTTGAACGCATCAAATGGTGGGAAGACTATGCCGATCTTTTTGGCGCCAAGATCGACAATAATCCTTCCGTCGGGAACAAGAAAGGTGGGCTGACGACGATTTTCGAAAAGTCCCTCGGAGCCATTGCCAAGGGTGGCAGTTCTCCGTTACGAGCAGTGTATGAGTTTGCAGAGAAGGTTCAGGAAAAAGGTTTCGTCGTTATGGACACCCCTGGTTATGATCCACCATCGGTGACTGGAATGATTGCCGGAGGCGCGAATGTGGTCGTCTTCACAACTGGTCGCGGGAGTTGCTTTGGGTGCAAACCAGTCCCGACAATCAAGATTGCGACGAATTCCTTGATGTACAATCGTATGGTCGATGATATGGACATCAACGCCGGAACAATTTTAGAGGGAGCAGGTACCGTCGAATCCGTCGGTGCAGAGATCTTCGAAAAAATCATTTCCGTCGCCAGCGGCGAGCAAACCAAAAGCGAAGCCCAGAACATCGGCGACGAAGAATTCTGCCCCTGGACACCTGGGCCGATTTTCTGATCAGCCGTCAAACGAACCACTCTTCGAATTCATCTTCTCTAAGATTCGACTTGTCAATCGGTGAAAATCATCGTAATCTTTCGTTGCCCGGCGTCGCTTTGATGGGCGAGTAATCGACGCACTACGTGAATGAATGCTGATAGACCACGACGGAGTGAAATAGACCCTTGCGACCTCGCGGCACAAAGCGGTGAGGAACGCGACAATCTTAAACGCGACAATCTTAAACGCGGGAACGAAAAGACTCGGCGGCAGATTACTTTTGAAGCCGCTCGCTTGATGTACACACGGCAGGAGTCCGAGTATTACCGAGCGAAAATGAAAGCAGGTCGCAGAATCTGTCGCGGCTGGGTGAAGCCGTCTCTACTACCATCGAACACCGAAATCCGTGACGAGATACAGCGATTCGTTTCGCTATACGAAGGGGATAAACGGTTTGATAATCTCCGTGACATGCGGCTGACTGCATGGCGAATGATGCGGTTGCTGCATCGATTCAAACCGAAATTAATCGGTAGCACACTGACAGGTTTCGTGCGTCGCGGCAGCGATGTGGACCTTCATCTGTTTAGCAGCAGTCTTGAAGCGATCACTGGGACACTCGACGAACAAGGACTCTTTTACGATGTCGAGCATAAGCACGTTCGGAAACATGGTGAAGATCGAATCTTTACGCATGTTCACGTTCACGAGAAATTTCCGGTCGAATTGACGTGCTACGCGGCCAATCAGTCTCATGTTGTCTTCAAGAGTTCGATCACAGGCAGGGCCATCGAACGGGCGAGTTTGAATGAGTTCGAAGAGCTGCTCAGAGAAAAATATCCGGACCTCGATCTGGAAGAAGTCCTGGATGCGACGGACTTCGAGATCGACCGATTTGAATTGTACCGATTGTTGCTCATCCCACTTGAGAACGTTGAGCAAAGCAAAAAGTATCACCCGGAAGGGGATGCGCTGTATCACAGTTTGCAGGTTTTCGATCTAGCGTTGGAAGCACAGCCCTACGACGAAGAATTTCTCTTGGCCGCCTTACTCCATGACGTTGGCAAAGCGATTGATCCGCTAGATCATGTGAATTCAGGATTGGAGGCTCTGGAAAGTTCGATCACGCCAAGGACGGTTTGGTTGATCGAGAACCACATGGAGACTCACAAAATTCAAGAGAGAACTTTAGGAGCACGCGCGATGCGGCGGCTACAACTCAGTCCTGACTACGAAGACTTAATCCTGCTCGGCGAATGCGACAGAGGCGGTCGCGTCCCTGGGGCTGATCCGCCGGATATAGATGAATCGCTCGATATTCTTCGAGGACTGGCGCGGACATGCGGTGCGTGATTTGCCGCAGACTCAATGTGCACGGCTAAAGAATTCACTTCAGCGATTAGAACTGATGCAATCTGTTCCAACCCACTTCTGAATTGCTTCCGGGATTCGGATGCTACCGTCGGCCTGTTGGTGATTTTCGATGAGGGCGATCATGGCTCGAGTCACGGCAATTGCCGTTCCGTTGAGTGTATGCACGAACTGCGTCCCTTTCCGTTCTGGGGTTTTGCAGCGAATACCGAGTCGTCGTGCCTGAAAATCGGTGCAGTTCGATGCCGATGTGACTTCGCCATACGTACCACCATCACCCCGACCAGGCATCCAGGCTTCGAGGTCAAACTTGCGGTACGCAGGACCACCAAGGTCACCAGTCGCGGTGTCAATCACTTGATACGGAATTTCGAGTGCCTGAAAGATTTCCTCTTCAATGCGAACGATCAATTCATGAATTTCGTCAGATTTTGCGAGGTCTGGTGCAGTGAATCCGAACATTTCAACTTTTGTAAATTGATGAACGCGATAAATCCCTTTGGAAGCCTTTCCGTGTCCACCTGCCTCCGTGCGGAAACAATGTGACACACCAGCGGCTTTCATGGGAAGATCTGCTTCATCAAGAATTTGATCACGAAGCATTCCGCCGAGTGGAATTTCGGCGGTCGCGATCAACGAGAGGTCGGTGTTTTCGATGCTGTAGATTTGTGTTTCCGGACCACGTGGTTGGTAGCCGGTTCCTTGCAGGACGTCTTGTCTCGCTAGGTCAGGAGTTGTGTAGAGGGTGAATCCTTCGCTGCGTACTTTTTCAATTGCAAATTGAACGAGAGCCATCTCCAGCAGAACGGCTTCGTTTTTGAGAAAGTAAAAACCTGAGCCAGCGACTTTCGCGCCGGCTTCAAAGTCGACCAGATCGAGATCTGCCATCAATTCAACGTGGTCTTTCGGAGTGAAGTCAAACTGCGTCGGTTCGCTCCACTTGCGTAAAACGCTGCCGTCTTCTTCACCTCCGAGCGGTGCGTCCGGGTGCGTCATGTTAGGAAGAATCGATTGCTCGGCATGCAGTTCCGTTTCGACTTCCTTGAGAGCAGCTTCGTTCTCAGCGACTTCGACTTTGAGTTGCTTTCCTTGTTCAATGAACGTTGGGCGTTCTTCCGCGGTCGCCTTTGGAATTTTCGCTGCGGTCTCTTTTTGCAGACGACGGATATCATCGCCAGCGGCAATCAGGGAACTTCGCTGCGTTCGTAGTTCCAGAATTCGAGGAATGTTGCACTCGACACCGCGATTCTTGCAGTTTTCTTCAACGAGTTCAGGATTGTCACAGATGTATTGCAGATCAAGCATTGGATTGGAATGGTCTAGGGTTGAGTGTCGAGAGAAAAACATTTAGTCCCCGGTGATCTACCGGGGGGGGAGAAAGCAAAGATGCTTACACTCCAAGTTCGTTCCAGAGCCAGGCGCTTGATAACGTTCCTTGTTGAAATGCTTCAAGGCTGAATTTTTCATTGGGGCTATGAAGATTGTCGGTGTTCTGTCCCCAGCCGAGTAGAAGCGTATCGACGTCCAGTAACTCCTTGAACGTTCCGACGACAGGAATCGAGCCACCTTCTCGAATCATCACTGGGGCCGTGCCGAATCCTTTTTCAATCGCGACTTTTGCAGCCTGCATGTACGGGCTGTTCATGTCACAGACAACGGCTGGGCAGCCGTGCCAATGTTTGAATTCGAGTTTCAAGCCGGGTGGGCAGTTCTCTCTGAGGAACGACTCCAAATTCTGGACTACGTTGGACTCTTGCTGGTTCGGCACGAGTCGACACGAAATTTTCGCAGTTGCTTTTGCAGGCACGATAGTTTTCGGACCCTCTCCGGTGTAACCACCGACAATGCCGTTCACGTCACAAGTCGGTCGTGCCCAACGACGTTCGAGAGTCGTGAAACCTTCTTCACCGAATGTTGCGGAGACGCCAAGATTGCCGAGGTACTCACTTTCTTCGAAGGGTAAATTCGCGAACGCGGTTCGTTCTTCTTCGGTCAGCGGGAGGACACCGTCATAGAAATTGGGAATTTGAATACGACCCTCGGTGTCAATGAGTTTTCCGATGAGCATTGCCAACGCGTTGACAGGATTGGCGATTGAGCCTCCAAAGACGCCGCTGTGTAAGTCTTGATTCGGCCCGTGTAAATTTACCTCGCAGCACATGATTCCCCGTAATCCGTACGTGATCGCAGGCATCCCAGGTGCGTACTGAGATGTATCGCTGACAACTGCGACATCGCAAGCACACTTTTCTTTATTCGCCTCGATGAACTTGTCGAGATTGTCGCTGCCGACTTCTTCTTCGCCTTCGATGATAAACTTCACATTGACCGGCAACTCGCCGACGGTTTGCAGCCAGCCTTGGACGGACTTGATGTGTGTATACATCTGCCCTTTGTCATCAGTCGCTCCACGTGCGTATATGTTTCCGTCGCGAACGTCCGGTTCAAATGGAGGGGTGACCCATTCGTCGAGCGGGTCCGGTGGCTGCACATCGTAGTGACCGTAGACGAGTACAGTCGGTGCGCCTGGTTTTTTCGTCCAACTCCCGAAGACAATCGGATGGCCTGCTGTTTCGACAATTTCTGCGTCGCAGCCGCTTTCCGCCAGTTGCTTGCAGACAAACTCAGCCGCTTCCTGGACTGAAGATATGTAATTCGAATCCGCACTGATACTGGGAATTCGGAGGAGATCCTTGAGTTCCTCAACGTTCCGTTCAGCATGGTCGGAGAGATACTTTTTGACCAACTCCATATTTCTAGTCCTCACTCACACAAGTTAGCGTTGATTCTTGAAGCAGTGTATCTCGCAAAAGAGACATACGAAATATTCGCAATCATTGACCACGAGACCCATGCCTCCAGTCGCTTGTCCCTCAATCCTTCATTAAATTCCAACGTGCCCTCTACGACGGTGTTTGCTGTATTCTTCAAGAGCACTCTCAATCACAGGGAGAGCATCTTCGGCAGGTTGAAAGTTGTCGACTTCGACAGTTTTTCCTTCCAGCAATTTATAATCCTGGAAGAAGCGACGGACCATCGAAAGCCGATGAGATGGAAGTTCTTCGAATTTTTCAACGTGACTATATTCAGGATCGTTTGTCGCCACGGCGATGATTTTGTGATCCATCTTGCCAGCGTCAAGCATGACCATCAGTCCGATTGCGCGAGCGTTGATCAATGTCAGAGGTGCAACCGGTTCCTGACACATGACCAGTACGTCGAGTGGATCGTCATCTTCGGCGTATGTCTGCGGGATGAAACCGTAGTTCGCCGGATAGTGAACCGCCGAATACAACATTCGGTCCACTTTCAACAAACCGGTGGGCTTGTCGAGTTCATACTTGATGTTGGACCCTTTGGGGATCTCGATCACCGCAGTAAATTCTCGCGGGATATTTTCGCCAGGTGTCACATCGTGCCAAGCGTGTGTCATATCTTCAGAACCTTCTCGGAAACAACTGTGAAGGGCATCATGTTCAACAAAAAAAGCACGCCCTCAAGCGTGCTTCGTGATCTCTATCTTAACATACGGTGAAGGCAATTAGCCGTTCATCGCCTGGTTCATACGCGCGCGATTCTTCGCTCGGCGTTTTTCGCGACGATTTTCTTCACTGGGCTTTTCATAAAACTCCCGCTTACGAAGTTCTTTTTTGACGCCACTATGTTCTACAAGCTTCCGGAATCGGCGAACTGCATCTTGAACCGATTCATTATCACGCAAACGCAACCGAACCACACATTCCTCCAACTGGGCGTAACACCCTTGACTGTAAACGATATCAACGATTCCGCCGACTCAATTGTGGCGAATTTACTCTAGAAAACGATCTGAAGAACCGGAAGTATAGTGACTTTCGCCTGTTCAGCAAGCTGTGGTCGAATGAAACTTCGGTGAAGATTCGTCGTCTCAAGTGCGAAAACTGGCTCAGCGAGAATCGAGAATTCTTTCGGCACTCGTTATTCTACTATCGGCGTTCGGAACTCAATCGCTGAAGTTCGTTTGAATTCTTCGCAACGTATTGCTGTCAATAGTGTTAAATGGAGTGGTGAGATGAGTGGATTTCGTACAGAACGTGACTCGATGGGTGATGTTCAGGTGCCTGCCCAAGCGTATTATGGTGCGCAAACCCAGCGTGCCGTCGAAAACTTCCCAGTTTCCGGCTGGACGCTGCACACTGACCTGATACACGCGATGGGACTCGTGAAATTTGCCTGTGCCAGGGCGAATCGGGATCTCGGCAAGCTGACAGGTACCGGAAAAAATCCACTTTCCGATGGTCAAGTACAAGCGTTGCTTGATGCAACGCAGGAAGTTGCGGATGGCAAGTTCGATGATCAGTTCCCGATTGACGTCTTTCAGACCGGTTCTGGAACGTCCAGTAACATGAATGTGAACGAAGTCATTTCGAACCGAGCGATTGAGATCAATGGCAATGATCGATTCGCGGCAACCAAGCCAATTCACCCGAATGACCATGTGAACATGGGCCAAAGTACAAACGACACCTTCCCAACGGCAATTCACGTTGCGGTCGCTCAGAGTATTCAGCAGAAACTCGTCCCTGCTCTTACGAAGTTTCATCAGCAACTCACAGAGAAAGCGGCTGCCTGGGATCAGATTATTAAGATCGGACGGACTCATCTGGCGGACGCAACGCCGCTACGACTCGGTCAAGAGTTCTCCGGTTTCGCTCGGCAGTTGGAACTCTCGATTGGTCGAGCACAGAGGGCGCTCGAATCCGTTCTTGAATTGCCTGTCGGTGGAACGGCAGTCGGCTCAGGCATCAACACGCATCCAGAGTTTGGTCTCCGCGTCGCTGGTGTTCTGAATGAAAAAACAAACATCCCATTCATCGAAGCGGAAAACCATTTTGAAGCGAACGCCCAGCGCGATGGACTCGTTGAGTGCCACAGCGAACTGAAAGCGATTGCGAGCACCTTGTTCAACGTTTCAAACAACATCCGCTGGCTCGGTTCTGGTCCTCGTTGCGGCTTCTATGAAGTGAAAGTTCCGGACCTTCAGCCAGGTAGTTCGATTATGCCAGGCAAGGTGAA